>JADZDZ010000293.1 GCA_020850785.1 Candidatus Sumerlaeota bacterium
ATCGGAGCCGCGTCTCAGGGGATCGTTGTCCCCGCACCCAGCGCGCTGATTAGTGGCGAAGCCGCCTCTCCATGCAACGAAAACCAGCTCCCCCCCTTCTCAGTTCCCGCTTTCCCTTTCGTGGCATCGGGAAGTAAGCAACTGTCATGCAGGAGCAGCGGCCCGATCGCGTGGAGCTTTTTGCCTTTTACTACCTCGGTGTGAACCCCGATGGGGAGTATCGCTTTGCCAACGCGCATCATGTGGCAAAGTATTACGGCGTCAGCGCCGACGCGGTGCTGCGATGGCTGGAGGAATTGGACCTGAAGCCGCGCGACGTCCTGCGGCAGCAGTTCAACCTGTCCGGCCCGCAGTTGGAACTGCAGTTGGAGCTGCCGAATCTGGACCCCGCGGGAGTCCGCCAGCGGGCGGCGGCGATCCTCGCGGATTTGGACGGTGCCGACGGTGGGCGGCGATTCTGGGAAGGGGACTGAAGCGAGCGCGCGATGTTTTCCTCCGACATTTCACTCTTCTCCCCGCTCGGTCTGGCCATCGCCGCATTGGTGGTGTTGGTGATTGTTTTTTCACCGGCTGTTCGTGATCGCGCGCGGAAGGACCGCAGCGCGCAGAAAGAACGGGGCGACTCGCATGACGACCCAGCGTTATGAAATCTATCGCCACAAGGAAACGCTTCTGAATGAGGACGACGCGGAGAAACACTACACGGCGGTTTCAGAAGAGGCGTTGCAAACGGGACTGATCGCTCCGCGCACCGATCCGCTGCTGGAGAGCGAACCCGTTGGCGTTGTGGAGGCCACCTCGCCCGAAGAGGCGGTCGCGAAATACATCGAATCAACAAAGGATTCGTGGCTCTGACTGCGGCGCCTCCCAGCCCGCGCGCATGGCGGTTGATCCTCGTCGCATTGGCGGCGCTGTGGGCCGCCGCAATGAGCTGGCACTACCGCTATGATTTTCCCGCGGACAAATACACTTACCTGAAGGTCGATTTCATCGCCTTCCAAACTGCTGCGGCCATGGTTGCCAATGGCAACGCGGAGCACCTCTACGATTTTCGGCGCGAGGCGATCGACATCACCGTGGATCGCGCCGCTGGTGTCCCCGGTTTCGCCGCCGATGACTTGACAGTGGTGAGGATTCTTCCCGGCGACCCCTTCGTGAAGGCCGCCGCCGCGCTCGATTTTCCCGGCGATCATCCACCCGTCTACGTCTACAACCCCGTGTATGCGATGGCGTTCATGCCGCTGTTGAAGCTGCCATGGAACCGCGCCGCGTTGCTGGTGGATTGTGCCTGTTTGTTTACATTCATGGCGACGCTGCTGCTGTTCGCGCAGCGCCTTGCCGTCAGCCAAACAGTGCGCGCGAAGATTGTGTGCGCAGCCGCGCCTCTCATCCTGTGCACCATCGCCTTCCCAGTGCGCTTCGACTTGTTGTGCGGGCAGATCACGCCGCTTGTGGCGGCGGCACTGCTGTCGGCGGCCTACTCTTTCTCCTCACCAGCGGCGCGCGCAGCGCACGGCGTCGCCATTGCGTTGATTGCAGGGATGAAAATTCTACCGCTGCTGGTCATCGTTTGGTTGGTTGGCTCCCGCCGAAAAGAGGAAGCCATCGCGGCGACACTCACGACGATCGTCGTCGCGCTGCTGACGGTGATTTTTTTCGGCAACATCGTGGGGCCGTGGCGCTCCATCGCCGCCGCCATGGGCGAAGGCACGCGCGCGTGGGTGTACAACCAATCGCTGGAATCGCTGCTGGGGCGCTTCCTGCTGCCACTCAACTTCGCGGGCGGATGGGAATCGTTCGCGCCGCCGCAGGCGCGCATCATCGCGGCGCTGCCCGGCGTCGCGGCCTTCTGCGCATGGGGATTTCTGGCGTGGAAATGCTGGCAGCGTCGAACTTCCAGCGCAGACCTGCTGGCGGCGCTGATGACGCTGTTCGCCTTCGCAACGCCCCTCGCGTGGTCGCACTATGCACTGTATTGCTTTCCCGGTCTCGCGCTGCTGATCATCGCGCCCACGGCCCGCTGGCAGCGCATCCTCGCAACCGCGCTGGCGGCGTGCATCATCATCGATCCCGCCCTCGCGCAGGAAATGTTTGCGTGGCTGCGGGACCTTGTTGGCGTGGCGCCCGCCTCCATCATCGTCAAGGCAGCCATCGCGCTGCCAACGATCGCGGCAGTTGCGCTTTTCTGCACACTCCTCAGCGCCGCTTCTTCTTCGCTCCGCCGCGCCCCTTCCGCATGAACGTCGCGTGGCGGCTCGCCTTCGCCGGTTTTCCGCGACGCCCAAATGCGCGCTGCGGCTGATCAAGGATCGTCACGTCCATCCTTTGCTCCAGCGGTTCGATCTTGTCGATCCGCACGCGAACCTTGTCCGCCAGCTTGATCACGTGCCCCGTGTTCCTCCCGACGTACTTCACGCCGGTTTCATCCAACTCGTAGTGATCCGCCGTAAGCGACGACTTCTTCGCCATCCCCTCCACGGGATATTGCTCCAACTCCACGTAAATTCCCCAGCTCTGCAGGCCGGAAATGTACGCGTCGAATTCATCACCCTCGTGCTTCTTCATGAATTCGAGAGCCTTGATCGTCGTTGATTCCCACTCCGCTTCCTGCGCACGGCGTTCGCGATTGCTGGTGTGCTCACCCAATTCCTCAAGGTTGTTTTCATCCTGCGGATAGGGCAATCGCGCGCGTTCCTCCAACGCACGCACCTGCCGGTGTACGATCACGTCGGGGTAGCGCCGAATCGGCGACGTGAAATGACAGTAACAATCGCTGGCGAGCCCGAAGTGCCCCGCATTTTCGGGGCTGTATTCGGCGCGCTTCAACGCACGCAGGATCAGGCGGCGCACGATGTGGCCTGCGGGATGCTGCTGTGCCTGCGCCAGCGCCTGCTGGATGTCGCGCGGCTTGATCGTTTTTCCACGCCCGAAGCTGATGCCGAACACCTTCAGCACGGGAATGATTTTCTCCAGACGATCCTCGTCCGCCACCTCGTGAATGCGGTAGAGAAGCGGCGCCTGCCTTTCCGTGAGGTACTGCGCGACCGCCTCGTTCGCGATCAGCATGCACTCCTCCACCAGTTGATGCGCCTCAAAGCGCGGATAGAATCGCAGGTCGCTCACCGCTCCGTCCCCGTCGAAGACCACCTGCAACTGCGGAATGTCCAGGTCCAGCGCCCCGCGCTCGAAGCGCGCCCTTCTCAGCACGCGCGCGCAGGCGCGAAGCTCCTTCACGTCCGCCATCACATCGCGGAAGAACTCCGTCGGTTCCGCAGGCGGCTTGCCGTCGATTTCATCGAAGGCGCTCTGCACCTGCTCATAGGTGAGCCGGTGATTGCTGTTGATGACGGAACTATGGACGCGCTTCGACAGCAGTTGCCCGTCGTTTCCGATTTCCATCACCGCCGTCATCGTGAGGCGATCCTCGTGCGCGACGAGCGAACAAAGATAATTGCTCAGCTTGTGCGGCAGCATCGGCACGACGCGATCCACGGGATAAACGCTCGTGGCGCGTTCCAGCGCCTCGTCATCCAGCGCGGTGCCCTGCTTCAGGAAATGCGAAACATCCGCAATGTGGACGTACAACTCCCAACCACCACCCGCGCGCTTCCTGATGGAAAGCGCATCGTCGTAATCCTTCGCGGTCTTGGGATCGATGGTGATGGTCACCAGCGCGCGATGGTCCTCGCGATGCACGAGGTCCTCCTCGCCGCGGAAGCCCAGCGCCTTCACTTCGTTCTCCACGGAAAGGGGAAACTCCTCCACAATGCCGCGATCGCGCAGCAGCAGCAGCACGTCGATTCCCCTGTCCTCATCGCTGCCGATGCGTGCGACAATGCGCCCCACCAGCGGCTCCGGCGCGGGGGTGAATTTTTCGATCTCCACTTCCACCCAGTCAAAATCGCCGATGCCAAGTTCCTTCGGCGGCAATGGAACGCGCACGCGGCGATCCGTGCGCTTGTTGCGCGGAATCACGTCCCCCACGCGCCCCATGGATTGATACCAGCCGACCATGCGCTTGTGCGCGTGCTCCATCACCTCCGTGATGCGGCCGGAGGGCCCCTGCTCCCCGCGTCGAATAACGTCGGCGCGCACTAGATCACCATCAAGCCCTTCACCCAAATCCTTCTGCGCGATGAACAGATCACCCGCAAACGGGGGCTTCCCCTTCAGCGACGACCAGTCGGGACGCACAAAACCAAAGCCCTTGCTCGTGACTTCCAACCGGCCCATCACCTGCGACGTGCGGCCCGTGGGTGCGGTGTAATTTTTTCCGCTGACGCGCGCGACAAGGCCGCGCTCCTCCAGGTCCCGCAGGAAGGTGCGAAACGCCCGGCGGTCCGGCGCGCGAACGCCAAACTTCCGCGACAACTGCACCAGATTGATCGGCGCGCGCGAATCGCGGATCGCCTTGATTACCTGCTTCTCATCGAACATTCGTTTCGTTCTCCCGCAGGCGCCCGATGGGAAGGGGAATACCCGGCGCAGGTTGTGTTGCCATCTTCTTCAGTGCTGGTGGGACGAACTTGAAATCATTCACTGTTTCGTAGGCGCCACCGACTTCCTGCAAGGGACGCCACGTGATCACGCCGCGTCCATTCCTTCGCGTGATGCCGAACAGCCAGAGCCTGTCATCCCAACGCAGCGCCTGCATTTTCTCCCACGTCTCCGGCGCGCGCAGCGATGTTTCCTTCCAATCGCGCAGCGTGCTTTCGCTCGTGAAGAGCTGCACGTGCGGCCCCGCAATCAGGCCGAACTTTCCGCCATCGGTGAAGCTCGTGAGCCAAACGTTCGCCTCATTCAGTCCCGGCAGCGGCAGCGCGCCAAAATCCACCCAGCGCGTTTCGATCGGACTCGCAAGCGCACGCGCGAAGGTTTTCCCTCCCGGCGGCTTTTGCAGGCCCACGATCATCTTGCTTCCATTCAAGTCAAAGAAGGCATTGCCGCGCCACAGCGGAGCATCCGCGCCGCGCTCCTTCGTCGGATGCCACACGGGATTCTTTGCGGACGTGGAAAGCCGCAGCGAATTGATGCCGAGCGTCGCCCCAAGCGCCTCCGTTCCGTCTGAACCAATCACCGTGAAGTAGCCATAGCTGTTCGGCGGAATGCGCCCCGCGCCAAAGGCGGTCGCGCCACTGTTCAGCCACGACGTGCTGCGCGACGTGCGGAGAAGCCGCTCGTTCACGGGCCATTCAGCGCCGTTTCCAACCGCGAGCATGACTTCATCCACGGGAAGCGCCGCGCCCGATGCTCCCCGCGAAAGCCCCGCATCCCCCACGAGCGCGTAGAGCGCCAGTTCCCCGTTGCGCTCGACAGCGGCGAAATCCTCGATGCTGCGCGAAGGAACCTCATACGACGGCTCGATGAAGGGAGTCAGCTCAACCTCGCGCGTATAGACAACCTCGCCATCAATCAGCAGCGAAATTTTCGCCGCACCAGTGACGTTGTCCGCCAATTGAAAGGACACCTCCTCACCGCGATTCCTGCTCCCGGAAACGGACGGCGCGAAGGTTGGGGACGCGGACATCGCCAGATTGCTCCCTTCGAGTTTGACCTGGACGAACTTCGTCGAAAGCGCCGATCGCAACTCGTCCGGCACATTCAGAAGCACCGCCAATCGCCCGTCGGCGCTGCGGTTCGTTGCGGACACGACGGAGAGCGGCTGATCCGTTGCCGCCAGCAATTGTTCATGAAGTGAGAGGGAGGAAAAATCCTCCACACGCGCGTCCATGATGCGCGCGGAGTTGGTGCCGCGAAGCGCCAGCGTGAAGCTTGTAAGCTGGTCAAGGTTCGGCAGCGTCCACCTGACGACCCCCTCCTCCTTTGGCATTTCGCGACGCGGAAGGACGAACGAAGTCGGCCCCTTGTAAATCCCCACAAGCTCCAACTCCGCCGCAGCAGCGCCCGAAGCGCGCACCACAACCCCTCCGCGCGTGTCCTCGGAAAATTTCTCCCCCACGTCATAGACCACGGCCGCCGGCGAAATGATGCGCGCCGTCTCCGGCTCCGGCGAAAGCACGATCGCGGAACCATCGCGCCCCGCCAGGTCCTCCCGCAGGATACGCGCGCCCTCATTCTGCGCCACTGCGCACAAGGCGCAGCCAAGGAATGTCGCGACCACCACATGCTGAAAAAGTTTCATTTGAATTCTGACTCGTCAGGAATTTGTGCACACCAGATTTCCGCGCCGGGGCCCGCGGGCGAAACAGCGGATGCATTTCGCCGACAGGTGAGGAGGAAATCACGCAGGATTTTCAGTTCACGCCCATCAAGACCGGCAAAACGATGCGGGGGATAGGCAGCAAGACACTTCAGCAACTCCCCCTCGCCAAGTTTTGCCGTCATTCCAATCCGCCCCATGTGCTTGTCGCCGGGCGGAAGCTGCTCCTTCGCATAGAAGTCAAGAAGGCGCCCCCACTCGAATTCATTCACGAAGATTCCCGACACATCGGCGCGGCGCAAGCTGTTGGCGAACTCCGCAGCGCTCCCCGCCTTCTTCAAGGCCGCAACATGGCGCGGCTGGTCCCACACCGCATTCGCATCCGCACGGCCGTTGAACAGCGCCTCCCGCGCCTCGAACACCAGCAAAATCCTTCCCTCATCATTCTCTGCAAGCGCGGAATTCACGATCGACTGGTATCCCTCACCCAGATAGCCACCCAGAACCTCGCACCGGGCGGGCGCCGTATAGACACCATCGACCTGCATGGCGACCTTCGCGGAGCCAACGTTCGCCCAGCAGACACAAACAAGGAGCGCCGCACAGACCACCCGCGCGGCGATGCGATTTCGCAGCGACTGGATTGCCCCGATGGCGGCCACCGGCACCAGAAACGCCACTGCTGGAAGCAGGAATCGCGCTGGATTGTCCCGCATCAGCAGCCACGCCGCATAACCGAGACCCGCTGCGATCACGAGCGGAAGGCCGCGACTGCGATGGCGTGAAAACAACATCAACGCCGCGCACACAACAAGCGCACTGACACCCACGAAGGGAATTCCGTACCCGAAGGTTGTGATCTTGGAGACCGCCGCAGACCAGTAATCGAAGGACAGCGGACTCGTCCGGCCATGGGCATCAACGACAAAGCGCGCCTGCTGCGCGGTCCATGAAGGAGTTTCCCCCCTGAACGGATGAGCAAGGCTTCCGCCCACGACATACGCGCGCAGAAGCCACGGCCCCGCTGCCAGAGCGATTCCCACAACAAACACCGCAAGCCGCCGAAGCGAGCGCGCCGCACCGTGGCGCTTCCACTGCGACCATGACGCCAACACGGTCGCGATCAGCAGCGGAATGATGACAATTCCCGCAGCGGAATACTTCGTCGCAAAGCTGGCACCCGCAAGAAATCCCGCCACCGCTCCGTGCCACGCGCAGCCGGAGCGGGAAAACATGCGCAGCAACATTTCCGCCCCCGCGATTGCGAACAGCGTTGTCAGCGGATCAACCAATCCCTGCATCACGTTGTTCACGATCAAGGGATGGAACAGGTAAAGAATCGCAGCGAGCCAGCACGCGACCGTGCGGCCTCCCAGCAGCGCCGTCACCGTCGCCGCACTCTGCGCGCCGGCGATCACGCAGAAGATGATGAAGAACTGAATGCCACAGCCGTAGGGATTCGCGCCGGTGAAGAGCGCCTCAAGAATCGACGCCCCCAGCGGGAGCCGCGCGTAGAAGGATTGCGGATCGTGAAGCAGCGCAAACGCCGACTGCTCCGCAAGAAACCCCTGCGCAATGGGCACATGATACCCAAGCACATCGTAATTTACCAAAGGAATTCCCGCAAGACGAACGAACTGAACGAGCGCCATCCCACACAGCAACATGAAGAGGGCGCGAATCATGCGGGTGCGGGCCGATGGAACCGGCGCATGGTACGGCGCAGATTTTCCCGAACGACTGCGCGCA
>JADZDZ010000294.1 GCA_020850785.1 Candidatus Sumerlaeota bacterium
TCCGGATCGACGAGTTTGCCGAATCGTTCGCCAATCAGTTCCTTTTCCTCGTAGCCCGTCAGCTTCATCACCTGGGGATTGAGGTAGGTGAAATTCCCCTTCAGGTCGACTGTATAGACAATGTCGCCCGCCTCCTCAATCATGCGCCGGTAGCGGCGTTCGCTGTTGCGAAGTGCTTCGCGCGCGCGCTCCCGTTCGATGGAGGCAGCGATCTGCGAGGATACCAGATTCAGCAGCAACAGGTCGCGCTCGTTGTAGCGAAAGCCCTCCTTGAAGCTTCGCACGGCGATGACGCCGATGGTTTTTCCCATGCTGATCAGCGGAACACCAACCCAACTGCTCGGCGTGTGGGGGAGCGGGGAAATGGTTCCCTGCGCGACAAGCTCCTCGTATTTTTCCCTGCCAAGCAGCAGCGGCTTCCCCTCGCGCGCCACAAGATTCAACATACTGTTCTCCACCGCATCCAATTCGTCGATGGGCGTGTTGAACTGATTAACGTCGTAGGCGGTCTGGAAGGTGCTCCGTCCCGGCACCGCCAGCGCAATCTGCAGGTTTGTCGCGTCGATCACCTGCGAGAGCGAATCGTGAATGAGCTTGTAGAGGGTTGGCAGGTCCTGCGCCTCGTTCAGCGCCTGCGTCATGCGCTGCAATGAGCGCTCAATGGCCTGCGCCCGGCGGCGTTCACTGATGTCCCGGATGATGGCGGTGTAGGAAACATCGTCGCCAACCGTGAAGCGACTGACGTCCAATTCCACGGGAACCGTGGAGCCGTCCTTGCGCAAGGCCTCGAACTCCTTCTCTCCTGTCAGGAAATCAAGATCGGGCTTTCGCAGATTCACCAACCTGCTGAAATGCACGGACCCGCGATATTCCTGCAGCGTGGGAACCAGCGCGCGAATGTTCTGGTCAACGATTTCCGAGCGTTTGAATCCGAACAACCGTTCCGCTGCATTGTTATATACGGCGATGCGACCACTCTCATCAAAGTTGATAATCCCGTCTGCCGCCGTGTCCAGAATCGCATTGCTGCGCGCCTTTTCAAGCGTCAGTTCCACCATGCGCTCCCGAACGCGGTTCTCAAGTTCCAGATTGCTGATCTTCAGTTTTGCCTGAATACGCCCGATGACGCCAAAGAACAGCGCCGCAATAATCGGCGAGGCATCCACGAACCACAGCGGGATGTTGCGTTGGTGCGCGGCGCGGATGCTATCCATGGACCAGACAACGCCGCTGCTGCGCAGTTCGGAAATCCACGCAGACACGACCAGAATGAGGCCAAGCACGAACCCCAAGGCCGTATAGCTCAGAATATAAGCCCAGCGCTGCCGGCGATCAAGTATCTGAAAGAAGTCGGAAATCAAGACAGGTGAGGGGTCTGCGGCGTTTCGGTGTCGTGCGCGAATATTCACCGATAAAGATAGGAGCGGATCGGTTGAAAGGCAAGGATTCCCCGCAACAAATCAGGGGAAAAAGCCGGCATTTGTTCGTCAAATGCCACATCCTTGCGGAACTTTTTACACACCTGAGCGGCAGGCGCCCGATGGGCACTTTCCACCCCCGCTGGCGCGAAAGGATCGGGTGGCGACCCGCAGGCCCTTGGCGGGTGGAAAGTTGATAAAAGCGGGCTCCGGGGCGATGGAAGGATGGAAGCGGGAATCAGGGCTTATGGCTTGACGTGTGACGGGGAAAAATCACAATCCCCGCCGGTTTGATGGGTGAAGGTGTGTCCCGCAAGCCGGTGATTTTCAACGCCGGCCCAGTGATTCCAGCACCAAAACACCAGATTCCGGGCAAGCGCGGCCATGGTCCGCCTACCCGACATATTGCCACGAGGTTAAAATGCCCCGCAAGACTCCGCTCGAACGCATCCGAAATATTGGTATCATGGCGCACATCGACGCCGGAAAGACGACCACGACGGAACGCGTTCTATTCTATACCGGCAAAATTCACAAGCTCGGCGAAGTGCACGATGGTGCAGCGACGACCGACTGGATGGAGCAGGAGCAGGAGCGTGGCATCACGATTACGTCAGCCGCAACGCGCTGCTACTGGACGTCGAAGCCGTACTCCGATGCCGACAAGCACGAGTACGAAATCAACATTATCGACACGCCCGGCCACGTGGACTTCACGGTGGAAGTGGAACGCTCGATCCGCGTGCTGGACGGTGCTGTTGCGCTCTTCTGCGCGGTGGGTGGCGTGGAGCCGCAGTCCGAAACGGTGTGGCGCCAGGCGGACAAGTACGGCGTTCCCCGCATGGCCTTCGTGAACAAGATGGATCGCATCGGTGCGGATTTCTTCGGCGCGGTGCAGATGATGAAGGATCGCCTGCACGCGCACGCGGTTCCGATCCAGTACCCGATCGGCGCAGAGGATCAGTACAAAGGTTTTGTGGACCTGATCGAAATGCGCGCGCGCGTTTGGGACAAGGATGACGGTGGAAAGAACGCCGGCAAGACATGGAATGACGTGGACATTCCTGCGGAAATGCTGGATGACGTGAAGGCCCAGCGCGAGAAGATGCTGGAAGCCATCGCGGACTACGACGATGAATTCGCGGAGAAGTTCCTGTCTGGCCACGAGTTCACGGTCGATGAGCTGAAGAAGGGCATTCGCTCCGCAACGCTGCGTTGCAAGATCACGCCGGTGCTGTGCGGCTCCGCCTTCAAGAACAAGGGTGTGCAGGCGATGCTTGATGCGGTGATTGCGTATCTGCCCGCCCCCAGCGACGTTTCGTCGATCAAGGGCGAGGATGTTTCGACTGGCGACGTGATGGAGCGTAAGCCCACCGACGACGAGCCGTTCAGCGCGCTTGCCTTCAAGGTGATGCGCGATCCGAAGGGCGTGGACAAGCTGTGCTACATCCGCATCTATTCCGGCGTGCTGAAGGCGGGACCCTATGCCTACAACACGACGAAGGACACGAATGAGCGCATCGGCCGCATCTACATCATGAACGCGGTGGATCGCGAAGCGACGGAAGAAGCGCGTGCCGGCGACATTGTTGCGCTCGTGGGCATGAAGGGCACGATCACGGGCGACACGCTGTGCGACCCCGATCATCCAATTCGTTTGGAATCGATGTCGTTCCCCGAACCCGTTATCAGCGTCGCCATCGAGCCGAAGACGAAGGCGGATCAGGACAAGCTGTCAAAGGCTCTGGCCCGCTTGATGGAAGAAGATCCGACTTTCCGCGTGAAGACGGACACGGAAACGAACCAGACCGTTATCTACGGCATGGGCGAGCTCCACTTGGAAATCATCGTGGATCGCATGCGCCGCGAAGACAAGGTTGAGGCAAACGTCGGCCGTCCCCAGGTTGCCTACCGTGAGACGATCACGAAGACCATCGAGGCGGAAGGCAAGTTCGTGCGCCAGTCCGGCGGTCGTGGTCAGTACGGCCACTGCTGGCTGCGTGTGGAGCCGAACGATCCCGGCCACGGTTTCACCTTCAAGAACGAAATCGTTGGCGGCGTGATCCCGAAGGAATACATCGCTCCCATCGAACAGGGCGTTATCGATTCGATGAACAAGGGCGTGCTTGCGGGCTACCCGATGGTGGACATCCGCGTGGCGGTGTTCGACGGCAGCTACCACGATGTGGACTCGAACGAAATGGCGTTCAAGGTTGCCGCGTCGATGGGCTTCAAGGATGCCTGCCAGAAGGCGGGCCCAATTCTTCTGGAGCCAATCTTCAGCCTCGAAGTTGTGACGCCCGAAGACTACCTTGGTTCTGTGGTCGGCAACCTGAACCAGCGCCGCGGCAAGATCGCGGAAATCACGGATCGCCACGGTGCGAAGATCGTGACCGCGAAGGTCCCGCTGGCGGAAATGTTCGGCTATGCGACGGATTTGCGCAACCTTTCATCGGGACGCGCGTCATTCAGCATGGAATTCAACCACTACGAACCCGTGCCGAAGAACATCGAAGAGAAGATCGCCGGTGAGCGCGCCTCCGTGACGGCGGGCCGCCACACCTCCTGATCCTCCAACAATTCCCGATAAAACAGCCTTCCCGGCCCCGGACTTTCCCGTCCGGGGCCGGTTCCGTTTGCAGGCGCGCCACGAAAAGAAACGGGCATGACCGACGTGGATGCGGCGAATTACGATCTTGCCCGCAACTTGCTAGTCTGGTGGCTTGAATGCGTCTCAAGAGCCGGAGCGGATGGCTGCGCGCGGCTAAACCCCAACACGGAGATTTCGTGAATGAAATCGTTGAGCTACCTTTTCGCCGGTGTCCTGATTTCTGTCAGCAGCACGCTGGCCTTTGCGCATGGCACGGGCACTGCACATACCCACGACGACGCCAAGGCTGCGGCATCGGCGGCCACGGCACCGGGCAAGATTACTTGGCATGGCACGAAGGATAACGGTGGACACGTTGGCACGTTCAAGAGCTGGAAGTTCACCAAAGTTGACATCCCCGACGGCGACCTGACGAAGGGCACCGTGGAATTGGAGATCGATCTGGCGTCGCTGGATACGACACCGGGGAAACTGGTGGAGCACCTGAAGTCATCGGACTTTTTCGATGTGGCAAAATATGGTACCGCGAAGGTGACCATCTCCAACGCGAAGCCCGCCGCGGACAAGGATGGCAAGAAGTCCTATGACGCGGATGCGAAGGTGGACATGCGCGGCGCCACGTCGACCGTGAAGGCGAACTTTGTGGTCGAAAGCGAAAAGCCCCTGACGGTGAAGGGAACGGCGGTGCTGGATCGCGCCCCCTACAAGATGGAATACGACACGAAGAAGCCCGGCGCGGTGCACATGCCGGTGGAGATCACGATTGAAGCAGCAATTCCTGAAAAGGTGAAAGCTGGCGCCGCGAAGGATGAGGAAAAGAAGAAGGAAAAGAAGGAAGCAAAGCCGCAGGCGTCATCGGGAGCGCCACCGGCCGCTGCAACGCCCGTGAGCAACGGAAAGACGAGCTACGACAGCCACGGTGGTCACAGCCACTGAGAGATCGACCAGCACAAAAAAACTCCCCGCACGAGATGAACCGTGCGGGGAGTTTTCTTTGACGCTTCTGCGCGCGTTATTCGCGAATTTTCAAACGGCGGCGGAAATAATGTCCGCGAAGGATTTCGCCTTCAGTGCCGCGCCGCCGATCAGGCCGCCGTCGATGTCGGGCTGGGCCAGCAGTTCCTTCGCATTCTCAGGCTTCATGGAACCGCCGTACTGAATACGAACGGCAGCGGCGGTTTGTGCGCCAAACAGCTCCGACAGCAGTTTGCGAATCTGCGCATGAACTTCCTGCGCCTGTGCGGGCGTGGCGGTACGCCCTGTTCCGATAGCCCACACGGGTTCGTAGGCGATGACGGATTCCGCAACTTTTGCCGCAGGAAGGTTGGCAAAACAGCCACGCATCTGCGTGTCGATCACAGCGGCAGTCCTGTTGCTGTCGCGTTCCTCCAGTGTTTCGCCAACGCAGATGATGGGCTTCAGGCCAACTTCGTAGCAGGCGCGAATCTTCGCGTTCACCTTCGCGTCGGTCTCGCCAAAATACTGACGGCGTTCGCTGTGACCAAGGATGACCCACTCGCATCCCGCGTCCTTCAGCATGGCGGGGGAGACCTCGCCGGTGTAGGCACCGCTCTGGACGAGCTTGCCGCCCGCCTCGACGGCGTAGGCGTTCTGCGCGCCGAGCATCACGGCGCTGCCGCGAAGACGATCCTTCACAAGCGCAAGACTGGTGAAGGGGGGACACACGGCGATGTCCACAGACTTGATGTTCTGAACGAGTGGAAGCAGTTCGTTCACCAAGTCTGCTGATTCGGCGAGCAGATTGTTCTGCTTCCAATTACCTGCGATGAATTTGCGACGGGACATGTTGGCTCAAGTGTGATGGAATGAGGGAAAATGTGATGGGTGCGGGATGTCGCACCGGGAACAGCACAAGCTGCCGAAAATGAAGTGGGGCTTACCGAAGGAAGCCCCCAAAATCATCAGCCGAGCTTGCGAACCAGATCGACGACGCGGTTTGAGTAACCCCATTCGTTGTCGTACCAAGCCAGCACCTTCACAAGGTTGCCGACGACGTAGGTGCTCTTTGCGTCGATGGTGGAGCTGGCAGGATCACCGTTGTAATCGCTGCTGACGAGTTCCAGTTCCGTGTAGTTGAGATAGGGCGCGGTGGAGCCTTCCTCGGACGCCTTCTTGAGGATGGCATTCACTTCCTCGCGCGTGGTTTCGCGCTTCACTTCTGCAACGAAGTCAACAAGCGAGACGTTCGGGGTGGGAACGCGAACGGCAAGGCCGTCAAGTTTCCCCTTCAGGTGGGGCATCACTTCACCGATGGCCTTCGCGGCGCCGGTGCTGGAAGGGATCATGTTCACGGCACCAGCGCGGGCACGGCGCAGGTCCTTGTGGTACAGGTCAAGGAGCTGCTGGTCGTTGGTGTAGCTGTGGATCGTGGTGACGAGACCCTTCACGACGCCGAGGCTGCTGTCGATCGCCTTCACGACGGGTGCAAGGCAGTTGGTCGTGCAGGATGCGTTGGAGATGACCTTCGCGTTGGCGGGAATGTTCGCGCAGTTCACGCCAAGCACGACCGTATAGTCAACGCCCTTGCCCGGCGCGGAAATGATGACGCGCTGGACGTCCCCCTTGATGTGCTTGCTGGCGGATTCCTTGTCGGTGAAACGGCCCGTCGAGTCCACGACGTAGCGGGTGCCGCACTTGTCGTGTGGCAGGTTCGCCGGGTCCTTCTCCTGCGTGACCATGATCCGCTTGCCGTTCACGATCAGCGTATTGCCTTCCACCTGCACATCGCCATCGAACTTGCCATGGACGGAGTCGAACTTGAGCAGGTGCGCGTTGGTTCCAAGGTCTGCGAGGTCATTAATGTGGACGACTTCGACGTCCTTGCTCTTCCTCGCTGCGCGGAATACGAGGCGGCCGATGCGCCCAAAACCGTTGATGGAAATCTTGATCGCCAACTTGATGAACCTCCGGGGATATGCGCGCGCCGCGCGCACTCGCGTTGAGTTGTTGCGGCCCGCACTGCGTTGGAACGCAAAAGTGGAGCCGGATTCGTGAACGAGCGTACCTGCCCACATTCCGACGGGGTCAAGTGCCGCAAGGTCCAAACAGCGAACAGTGCCGGTGGAAACGCTCCAAAGATTTTATAAGTGCGGTGGGATTTCAGGGGTGGAACAAGGACGGAGGCCAAGCTGCCGCTTCGGGACGCGACGTGGGGCGCTATTTTCCCTTTGGAGCCACTTCCACCAGCATCCCCATGGTGACCCCCACCGGCAGGAAAATCTCCTCCGTGCGCCCGCCGGGAATGCGCACACCCTTCTCCTCCATCGCAAGGGATCGGATTGTGGAGCGGAATTCCCACCATCGATCCCCCAGCTTGTCATCGGGCGGGTTGAACGTATAGCCGTCGGCGATGAAGCGGATCGTCGGAAGTGCGCTGTGCTCGTCGCTCATCAGAACTGCGGGAAGCCGCACGGGAAGGCGATCCGGTTGCTTCGCAAGGTACTCGGCAAGGTCCGCCAGTTCGAGGTTAAACTCGCGCCGGACTTTCGGGTGCGTTGGCCAAACGTATAGACGACGTCCTTCCGTCCAGAGGTGAAAGAAGAGCACGTTGCCAACAACGATGACTGTCAGTGCGGAACTGATCCATCCTCCGCTGCGGGGCGGATCGCTACGCGCGCCAACTGTCGCGCCCAGGCGATTCATCCATTGGCAGAGCTTGGTGAATCCATCGGCGAGCAGCATGGCACAAATGGGCGTGAGGAAGAGCAGGCGCAGCAGGTTTGGCGCGCCGAAGCTGAGGATCGACGCGAGGCTTCCAACCAACACGGTGATGATCCACAAGCGCGCCGCCCGATCTTTCCCAAAACGCCAAAGAGCGCAGGCGAATCCGAGGTAAAACATCAGGCCGCCTGAGATGCCGAAGGTGGGCACTCCCGTGCCATGCGGATCGAGCGGCGGCGCGCCCCGGCGTGGGCGATCCAAGTCCCAAAGCTCCGTCACCCGCACGGGGTCCTGATCAAAGAGCTGAAGGAATCGCGGCGGGCCGGGAATGTTCTGCTTACCCACGTGATCGCCACGCAGCAGCGGCGAAAGCGCGACGTCACGCGTTTGCTTCAGCAACAACCGGGGCCAGTCCGAGTGGTCGAAGATGGTTACTTCGTCGCTGCGTCCCCGAAAGTGTTCGGGATGCTTGATGAAGTCGATGCCAAGCGGCGCAAACACAACAAGGGAAACGGCGACGGCGACGGCGCAACGCTTGAAGAATTGAATACGTTCGGCGCTCTTCGTTTTCGCAATCTCGATCAGCAGGAAGATCGCAATGGCAATGGGGACGAGGCGGAATGCCAAGTATGTGTAGAGTCCGATTCCAAGAAAAACACCCAGAAGGACCGCGTCCCGTAGGCGTCTTGTGCGTGCGAATCGCAGCGCGAACAAGACAACAAAGGCAAGCAGCAGCGGCGCCGTGATCGTGCGAAAGGCAAGGGCGGACAAGTGCACATGCCAGCGCAGAAAAGTGAAGAGGAACGCGGCAAACATGGCAAACAGCGCGCCTCGATACTCGCGGGCTGCGGCCCAGAGGACGGGAATGGTGAAGGTTCCGATGATGGCGCTTGTGGCGCGAATCGCGAAGGCGGAAGGCGGGACGAAGCTGAGCGTGATGGCCTGTATATACATGAACAATGGCTCGCGCATATGGCCTTCCGTGGCGAA
>JADZDZ010000295.1 GCA_020850785.1 Candidatus Sumerlaeota bacterium
TTCGACGCATCGCGGGCCACAGCAGCCTTGATTTCCGCCAGCGCATCGTCGCGATTGTGCTCCTCCCACTTCAACCATGCCAGACGCGCCGATGCGTCCGTGTTGCCCGGGAAGAACCTGATGTATTCCTCCAACAATCGCAGCGCGAGATCGGGCTCGCGCAACAATTGCAGGACTTCCACTTCCGCATCGAGCGGCCCATAAGATTCAGGATCGGCGCGAAGCTGTGCCTCCAGCGCCCTGCGCGCCTCCGCGAGGCCGTCGCCGCCGGAGCGCGCCAGCGCAAGCGCCCGTTCCGTCGTTTCGTCATATTGCAGCTTCGGTTCAATCATCGCGCGGCTTTCAGGACATCCTCGTAGGCTTGGAAGGTCTGCGCGGCGGCGCGCTCCCAGGTGAACTCGCGGGCGCGGGCGCGACCCGCCTCGGAAAATTCCCGCGCGGTGGATGGCTCCAAAATTCTTCCCAATCCCGCCGCGATTTCATCAACGGAAAATGGATCAACCTTCACCCCCGCATCGCCAATGACCTCCGGGAGTGAACTGATGTTGCTGGTGACGACGGGAATGCCTGCCGCCATTGCCTCGATCACCGGGAAACCGAACCCTTCATTCAACGAAGGGAAACAAAATGCGGAAGCTTCCCTGTAGAGCGGCACCAGCAGTTCCGAAGGAATGTATCCCGTGAAGTGAACACGATCCTGAAGGGAATTCTCCACCACGAATTTGTAGGCGCCTGACCACTGGAATTCCTTCGCACCCGCGATGACGAGGTCATGATCCTTCATGCCGCCATCGATGAGCTTCTTGTATGCGAAAACGATGCGATCCACGTTCTTGTCGGGATCGAGCCTTCCCACGTAGAGGATGTAGGGGCGCGGCAGCTTCATCTCCGTGCGCACGCGATTCCGAAGCTCCTGCGAAGGCTCCGCGAAGAAGCGTTCATCCACGCCATTGTACACGACGCGAATGCGGCTGGCCGGTGCGGGAATGTACTTCATGATCTGCTGCTTTGAAAATTCGGAAACCGTCAGTATCAAATCCGCCATGCGCCACGTGGAACGAATGTACCACTGCCAGTACTTTGCGCGCGCGTAAAACGTGCGGCCGGGATTGTGGAAGTAAACCATGTCATGCAGCGTCAGCACATAAGGACAGATTTTCCGCGGCGGCAGAAAGTTTGCCGGTCCGTGATAAAGATCAACCTGATCACCGCGCAGCACGCGGGAAAAATTCATGAACTCCCACGCGGCGCGCTTGATGGGCGAGGAGGGACACGATTCCAGAATGCGAAGACGGCCATTCGCACCCTCAAAGGGAAAAAGGTCCCGCTGGTCCTCCTTTGCGTAGAGCAGAAACTCCGAATCCCGCTGCCGGGCCACGAGCACGCGAAACAAGTCCGCCACGTAGCGGCCTGTTCCCGTCAGGAAGTTTCGTTGTTGGAGGGCACTGAGTGCGACGCGCATGAGTTAGAAATCGCGGCCTTCTCCCGGCGATGCAAGCCCATGCTTCATCGCGGTTTTCCGAATAGCCGGCCCACGATGCCGCGACGCTCCTTGAATTCGGCAATGGGAAGGTGTGCGGCACGCTCCATCCAGCGCACGTTCAGCGCCTTCGCCGCGCGCGAAACCGGCCTCCCCATCAGCAGTTGCACCAGTGCTGTGGCGCGTTGTTCGTCCCGCAGGCCCAGCGCCGCCGTCGCGGACCGCAGCGCCAGTGCATCACGCGTGCGATTTCCGCCGATGATGAGTGGCGAACGGGTGGCTTCCTCCAGCGACTGATAGACGGCCTTTGCGTCATTCGCTTCGATTCCCGCGAAGAAATCCTTCCAGTGGCGCGCCGCCTGCTCCACGGAGAAGCGCCGATCCCGCTCAAATTCCCCCATTGCGAGAGAAAAGATGGCATCGGGTTTTTCACCGAGTTGTTGGGGAAAATCATCCGCACGAATTTCCTCGAAGATGCAGAAGATTGCGTGAAGGTGAGGGTTTTCCTTCGTGCGCGCCAGATTCGACTGGAAGGAATCCGCTCCGTCGAAGAGCGTGGTGAAGAATGTGCGCGACTCCGTGATGGATTCGACCCTGAAGAACCAGGGCCACAGCATCGGCAGGTCATGATGCGATTCCCAGGCGGGAACGTCATCGATGTGGAGACGAATGATGGTCATCGGCGCCGCGCGGCTTTCTCAATTCCATTGCACTCCGGCGGGGGGTGGAAACCCAATCCGAATCATGGCATTGAACTCCTCCCTGCGATCAGACAACGGCGGAAAAGCCGCCGTTTTCCTCGAATCGATCAAGTTTTCGCATTCGGTCTTCGCGCTTCCCTTCGCCATCATCGCGATGGTGCTGGCCGCGCGCGGCTGGCCCGGCGCATGGGCGGTGTTCTGGATCGTGGTCGCCTGCGTTGGAGCGCGCACCGCCGCCATGGCCTTCAACCGCGTGGCCGACGCGGAGTTTGACGCGCGCAATCCACGAACCGCAGGGCGTGCGATGGTGACGGGGGCGCTCAGCAGGGAATTCATGATGGGGGCGCTGATCGTTTCCTCGCTGCTGTTCTTCATCGCGGCGGCGATGTTGAACTCCACATGCCTCTATCTGGCGCCGCCGGTGCTGGCGATTCTCTTCGCGTACAGCTATGCAAAGCGCGTGACGGACCTTTCGCATTTCATCCTCGGCTTTGCGCTTGGCCTCGCGCCGATTGGTGCGTGGCTCGCCATCCGCGAAAGCGTGACACTGACGCCGCTGCTGCTGTCACTGGCGGTCATCTGCTGGGTGGCGGGATTCGACATGATCTACTCCTGTCAGGATGTTGACGTGGACCGTGCGGAGAAGGAATTGCACTCCCTGCCGAAGCGCCTCGGCGTCGCGGGTGCGCTTTCCATCGCCCGGAAAACACACGTCGCCGCGCTGATCTTCTTCGCATTGTTCTGGATTGTGGCGGATCTGGGTCTCCTCTCCGGTCTGGGAGTCATCGCGATCGGGGCTTTGCTGGAACACCAGCACCGTCTTGTCCGCCCGAACGATCTGTCGCGCGTGGACGCAGCCTTCTTCACGACAAACGGAATCATTTCCGTCGGATTCATGATCATCGTCCTCATCGACATGTTTGTCTTCCCGTGAGCAGCCCGTGCGCATCCTTGAACTGAAAACAGAAAATTTCCGCCTGCTGCAGCCACAGCCATTCAAGCTGGCGCCGGGGCTGAACCTGTTCTCCGGTGGGAACGCGCAGGGAAAAACGACAGTGCTTGAAGCGGTCAGCTATCTGTCCAGCGGGCGCAGCTTCCGCACCGCCCGCGACCGCGAGTGCATCCGGTTCAAGGGATCCGGCGCCCCGCCAGCCGAGGATCGCTTCGCCGCTGCGGAGTGCGCGTTCGTTTCCCACGAAGTGCAACATGATGTGCGATGCGCGATCACCACTTCCGACAAATCATGCTGGGTGGACGGCAACAAGCTGACGAAGCTCGGCGACCTGTGGGGGACGCTGAACACCGTCGTCTTCATACCCAGTGACATCGAACTTGTGCGCGGAGGACCGGACCTGCGCCGCGCGCTCATTGGCGAACTGCTGGCGCGCACGAGCCGCTACGACCTGCAGGTGATGCAGCGTTACGCGCTGGCGCTGCGCGAGCGCAACGCACTGCTGCGCGATCAATTCGCGACCAGCAGCGAACAGTTCGATGTCTTCGAAACGCAGATGGCAGAGTACGGAGCGAAGCTGCTGGTTGCCCGCGAGCGAATGATCAAGCACTTTGCCATGCTTGCGCAGGAACACCTGCATCAACTCACCGGCGGGAAGGATCACTTCCAGATGATCCACGAACCGGGATGGCCGCGCACGGCGAACCTGCCGAAGGAGTGCCTCAGCGAGGAGAATCCGATGCACTCCGAGTTGAAGTCACGACTCCTCAATTTGTGGGAGCATGACCGCGAATCCGACGCGGAGCGTGGTTTCACACAGAACGGGCCGCATCGCGCCGACATCGCGTTTTCGCTGAATGATCGCGATGCGCGGACGTTTTGCAGTCAGGGACAGGCGCGCAGCATCGCGTTGGCGCTTCGCCTCGCGGAGGTGGAAGTGCTTACGATCCTTTCCGCTGAAACGCCGGTGCTGCTGCTGGACGACATCACCGGCGATCTGGATCAATCGCGGATCGAAAAATTCGCGGAACTACTCTCAAAGCGCGGCATGCAATCGCTCATCACCTCAACCGACGCGACAACCATCGAGAAACGATTGCCAGTCGCGGCGCACTTCCGCGTGGAAAACGGCGCCGTGAAACGCATCGGCGGATTCGCATAGCGCGTTCCCTTTGTGGCCGCTGCGGTCCTACCCACGAGTGGGAATCATCACGAACGCGATTTCATTTCCTTCAGGCATTCGCGAAATCCCTCCGCGAAATGGCGCGGATTGTGGCCCAAGTCGCGAACGGCCTCGGAATGATCGACCTGCTGCGCGCGCAGCAACCCCTCGATGTTGTCGCTGGTGAGCGGAGGATTCCTGAGAAAAAGTTCCAGAGTGACGGCGCCCAATCGGCAGATCGGCCGCGGCACGGGAATGATGCGCGGGCTGCGATTCATCGCCCTGCAAATCGCTTCCACGAGACCGCGAAACGTCATCGCATCCGCGCCGCCCAATGGATAGGACTTGCGGGAAAGATCGGGACGTTCGCTGGCGGCGATCATCGTTGCCGCAAGGTCGTCGACGTGGATGGGGCGCACCGGCTCGCTGCCGTCACCAACGAGCGGAATGATCCGCGCCCGTTCGCAGATCGTCACCAGACGGAAAAAAATTCCCCGCGGCGTTCCCGCATAGACAAGGCTTGGCCGGAAAATGATGTGGGGAATTCCCGACGCGCGAATCACTTCATCGCAGGCGAATTTCGTCCCTCCGTAGATCGACCGATTTTCATCGTGGGCGCTCATGGAGCTTACCTGCAACCACAGACGCACGCCCGCATCGCGCGCCGCGTTTGCGAGTGTCCCCGTTCCCGCAACGTTCACCACCAGGGATTTTTCCAGATCGGGTCGGCCCGTCGAAACAACCGCAGCCGCATGGATGACGACCTCCGCACCGGACGCCTGAAGCGCACGCCTTGCATCATCGCCGTTGGTGAAGTCTCCCCGCAGGATCATTCGTTCGTCGGGCACAAGCGAATCGTCGGAATCGCCACGCACGAGCGCGAACACCTGATGGCCGCGCGCCGCCGCCTCGCGGCACAGCGCCGACCCCACGAGACCGTTTGCGCCGGTAATCAGGATGCGCATGTTGCGGAAAAATCCGGAACGGAAAATCGGAAAATGAAAAGCGGCCCGACCGTACTCCGATCAGGCCGCTGGGGTTGCAATTTCAATCGAGGGAACATCATGGCTGCGGGTGGAAGATGATCCGGGCCGCCTGTCATTGGCCACGCCCTGCTTTCCATGCCGGCTGTTACTGATCCGATCCCTTCGTCACCTGCTTCGTAAGATGGGCAACCACGTTGGACATGTTGGAGTCCTTGTTGATGGTGGTTTCAACCTTGCGGCAGGCATAGATGATGGAGGTGTGATCCTTGCCACCGAACTTTTGCGCGATGTCCGGGAAGCTAAGGTTCGTCAGCTTGCGGCACAGGTACTGCGCAACGTGGCGCGGCTGGCTGAACTTCTTCGAGCGATTCTTGCCCAGCAGGTCGTTCGGGCGAATGCCAAAGTAGGTGCACACGGCGCGCTGCACGTCATCAACGCTGACGCGTGGCTGCGCCGCGCCAAGGTTGAGGTGGCCGAGCATGTCGCGCGCAATTTCCAGATCGATGGCGCGATTGTGCAGCGATGACGACATCCGAAGGCGCTTCAGGGCGCCTTCCATCTCGCGAATGTTTTGCGTCACGCGCTCCGCGATGAAGACAACCACGTCGTTTGGAAGGCGAATGCCCTCCTGTTCCGCCTTCTTGCGAAGGATCGCGATGCGCGTTTCAAGGTCCGGCGGTTGAATATCAACCAGCAGCCCCCATTCAAAGCGGGAACGAAGGCGGTCCTCCAGCGTGGAGAGGTCCTTCGGCGGGCGATCACTGGTCACCACGATGCGTTTGCCCGCGTCGTAAAGCGCATTGAACGTATGGAAGAATTCTGTCTGGGTTCGTTCCTTCCCCGTCAGGAACTGCACATCATCGATCAGCAGAAGATCGACGTTGCGGTAGGCGTTCCTGAATTCCATTGGGCGCTTGCTTTGGATGGAATCGATGAATCCGTTGATGAATTGCTCCGATGTGACGTAAAGCACGCGAAGGCGGTGGTCTGTCTCCCACAACTTGTGGCCAATGGCCTGCATCAGGTGGGTCTTGCCAAGGCCTGAGCCGCCGTAGATGAACCGCGGGTTGAATGCCTTGCCTCCCTTCGGATCAGCCATGGCAAGGGCTGCGGCGTGGGCGTAGCGATTGCTCTCCCCCACGATGAACTCATCAAGGGTGTACCGGGGATTCAGCCGGGGGGCGTTGCTGGCGGGCGAGGACGCGGGCCAAGGCGCCGGGGTTTCGAACCGCGCGCGGCGGCTGACAGGGGTGTCAGGTGCGATGCTTGCGCGGCTGACGGTTTGGAATCCTTCCGAGCGGAGCGCGGAGGCATGATCTTCATTCCCCGACAGCGGGCCGAGCAGGTCCTCCTGCGTGGACTCCATCACGGGATTCGCCTGAGGCCGGACGATATCCTCCTCGCGGACCACCATTTCAAGCTGCACGGAGTCACCCATCGCCTGATTGAAGGCGGAACTGATCTGCGGCAGGTAACGCTTCTGAATCCAGCGCTTATAGAATTCGTTGGGAACTGCGACGGTGAGCCGGTTGTCCTCGGCGCTATAGTCTTCCAGAGTCAGAGGTGCGATCCAGGAAGTATAGGCTTCATCGCCGAGTGCCCGCCGAATCTGCCCCATCGCTTTTTCCCACATGAGTGGTGTAATCAGCGTCATATTATGTCAAAATCTCAGGAATCTGAGGGTATCAAGCTGGTCTCTAGTGAGACTGAATGGGTATCAGTAGAGAGGCAGTGCGTTCAAGCCTTTTTCGGACAAAATGATTCCTGCGGAAAAATTCTACAAACACAATGGCAGCAATGGTCTGCATCGCTTCCCGGATAGATATCTATACAACATCTGGTATGTCGCTGGCGAAGGGAAATCTGCCATCCACAATCATCTAAGCAAAAGGGAGCGGTCCACGCCGACAACCTTTTCCTTGCTGCAAAAGCGCACCCGCCTCTAAGCCTTGTGGTGACTCCACGACGGCCCACCCGCCCAAGACGATGGCTTTCTTTCAAGAATTTCTCAATCAGCCCTTGACAGCCTTTGCGCGCCAGTTGCCCGAAGGCCCCGCAATGGCGCATGTAAACCTGAACGCCTGGGGCGCGGTGCAGCGCGAACAGTTCCCTTGGCGCGTGTGGGCCGTGACCGCATTGAAGGCGCCCGGTGATGACGGGCTTCCTTCTGCGGAGGAGCATCGCGAACTCATTGATGCGGAGCGCGAACTGCTAAGCCGCATTCCCGACGGCGACGAAGCGATCTTTCTCGGCCATTACCATCACCAGTTCCATCACGTGACGGTGCTGCACTGTCGCGCTGCGGACATTCTTGCCGCGCCGCCCGCCGCGCGCATCAGGGGACGCCGTTACCTGTGGCATGGCTATACGGAGAGCGATCCCTCCTACAATTTCCTGCGCACGAAGTTCCTTCCCACGGACACGGAATTCCGCCGTCATCGGAATTCGGAAATCCTGCGATTGCTGAAGGAGGCGGGCGACAATCCCGCCGCGCCGCGCGTGATCAATTTTTTCGGAATGTTCCTGCGGCTCCCCGACGCGGAGATGGCCGCCGGGCAGTTGACCAAGCGTGGCTTTCGTCCCACCGCCCCATCGGAAATGCCAAAGCAGGCCTACCCCTGGTCTCTCATGTTCCAGCGCGTCTCCCCCACCGATCCCGATTCGGTGGAGAAGATGACGGCTGCCTGCGAAGCCGTCTGTGCCGCCTGCAACGGCTACTACGATGGATGGGAATGCGAAATCACACACTGATTTTTTTCACGAAA
>JADZDZ010000296.1 GCA_020850785.1 Candidatus Sumerlaeota bacterium
ACCAGGTCCTCGTAGGCAAACATGTCGCCAAGATTGAATCCGCAGTTCGGGCAGGGCTGCTTGCCGGCCGTGTCCGCAATTGTCTTCGGCTTCCGTTCAAACTTCAGGCCGCTGATCAACCCAAGGAAGGTGAACGGCCCCAGAAACTTCACCTTCGGCAGCAATTCGGCTGCGCGCACGTTCCCCTTCAGCATGGTGCGCCGCATCAGCCAGGTCGGAATCACCCAATAGAAGATGATGAATCCGAAGATCAGCGCGAGATAGATGAAGCCGCGCTGCTGGGCGTCGCGATCCTTCGTGAGGCCGGAGATGAAGGAGCCGACTTTGCCGCTGCTGCTCAGCACGCCGCCGATTCCGGATTCCGGCGTCGCCGTCGCGGCGGGGACTGGGGTCGGCATTCCCGGCGCGTTGATCTGAAGGCCCATCGCTGCGATCTGCGCCAGCGCGTTTACCGCCACGTCGTGGATGCTTTTTTCGTTCCCCGCATTGTCGCGCGCGTAGATGAAGCAGATCGCGGCCTGCTCATACATCGCATTCACATTCTTGAAGTCCTTGTTGCGAACGGCTTCCGCGCCCTTGTCCATCAGGATGGAACCCAGCGTGGCGCAAACGCGCGCGAACATGCGGTCGCCCGACTTCAAGTATGTGGTCGATTTGTTCAGCAGTTGGTGGGATTCTTCACGATTGCCGCGAATCTGCGCGCGGCTTCCCAGCAGCCAGTAGGCGTTGCCGTAGGTCTTCCGCGTAAGGTCGTCCATGCGGACGGCCAGTTTTTCATCGGTGTAGATTTTGGAGAACAGGTCCTTCCCGGTCTTGTCCCCCATCAATTCCGCCAGCGCCAGCGCGCGATCGGGGTTGTTCTTTTCCACGATCGTTTCCGCCTCCTCGATCACGGCGCGGTACACCTGATCAATCAGCGGAACATTCCCGCGCCAGGCATCGGGGTTGGCGCGGTGCATTTCGACGAGGGCCTTCAGCGCACCAACGGCGTCCTTTGCGTCCAGCGCAGCCTTTGCCTCAGCCGCTTTCGGATTTGTGGGGGCGGCGGCGGAAGCGGGAGCAGCTGGAGCCGGTTCCTGCGCGAAGGCGGTGCCACCAAAACCCACGAATGTAACAATTCCAGTCATCATCACAAGGCACAGCAGTGCCCTGCGTCCTGTCCCCATGCTCCGTGTGATACTCAAATCGTTAATCCTCCTCAGGATGCGAAATACCATAGGCATGCGCTTGAATAGTTGCGAGCGTCCAATGTAGGCAAGCCTCATTGATTGCAGAGCGTGGCCAATTCCACAGTTGCATACCATCCAAAGGCGCATTTCACTTCATCGCATGAGCAAGATAGACAAACCCCGCCGTGCCAAACGCCTGAATGCCAAGGGTCTGACCTTCGGCATCGTCGTATCCACCTACAATTCCATCGTCACTGAATCGCTGCTTCGGGGTGCGCTGGGGGAGATCGAACGCAACGGCGGGCAGAAGGACAAACAGAAGATCGTCCGCGTTCCCGGCGGGTTTGAAATTCCCCTCGCGGCGAAGTGGCTGCTGGAGGCCGGCGGCATCGATGGCGTCATCACCCTTGGCTGCATCATGAAGGGGGAGACAACCCACAACGAATATATTGCTGCGGAGGTCACTCGCGGCATCGGATCGCTGGCGCTGGAGTACCAGCTTCCCGTCGCTTTCGGCGTCCTGACGCCAAACACGGCGGAGCAGGCGCTGGCGCGCTCTGGCCCCGGCGAAGGAAACAAGGGGGCGGAAGCAGCCCGTGCCGCCATCGAAATGGCGCTGCTGAAACGTTCACTAAAATGACCGTGACCGAGGAGCGGGAGCTTCATCACCCACCGGACTGGCCGTGGGAGTACCGACGTTTCTTCGATCTTTTCAACGAGGGGGATTACTTCGAAGCCCATGAGGTTCTTGAGGACCTGTGGGCCATCGAGGTCGCACCGTTGAAAAACTACTACAAGGGGTTGATTCAGGCGGCGGTGGCGATCTGCCACTGGGAGCGGGGGAATGTTTCCGGCGCCTGGCGGCTTTGGAAGTCGGCGCGGGAGTATTTGCTCCCCTTCCCGGCGACCTATGAGGGCTTCGACCTGGGGCCGTTTCGCAACGCCGTTGACCAGCTCTTTACGCCCCTGCGGGAGAATCTTCACATCGCCCCCCGAATTGATAAATCGCTGATACCAAGACTGCACCTGCACCCGCTGGATCAATCACGCAAATGACTTGCTCCCAAGGACGCGCTAAGCTGTCTACCACGGTTAGCGCATTGATTCAGAACTCCCACTGACCCCTTCGGAGGTTTCTTGCACATGAGCAACGATTTCGGCGGACAATCCGTCATGCCCGATTCCCCACCAGCGCAGGACGAAAAGACCTTTGCCATCCTTGCGCATGTTCTTACCACTTTCTGCTGTGGCATCGGCGGCCTTGTGATCTGGCTGATGAAGAAAGACCAATCCCGGTTTGTAGCCGAAAATGCCAAACACGCGCTGTTCTTCTGGTTGG
>JADZDZ010000297.1 GCA_020850785.1 Candidatus Sumerlaeota bacterium
GGCGCCAGCGGAGCGCCGATCCCTCCCGCCGGCCCCGATGGATTTTACAAGGTTGCTGACATTCCGACGATCAAGGATGCCCTGATGGGAAAGACCATTTCCATCACCGGCACCGTCAGTGGCTACAAGACGCCCGCCAACGATCGCGCCCCCCACGTCTTCGCGATGAAGGATGGCGAAGGTGAAATCGAATTCATCTTCTGGACGCAGGAGGATCAGAAAGTCCCCGTGCCAACGACCCCCGGCACTGTTCTTTACGCGACCGGCGAATTGCAGAAATATCAGGATCGCCTTCAGATCAACATCGATGACCTGAAGAACGTTTCCACTTCCATACTGCCGAAGGAACGCATCGCCGTTCCCAAGGCGAAGATTCCGCAGAATGTCGGCAATGCCCAAAACGGCTGGACGGGAAAATCCGATGAAGTCATCCCGGATCGGCGCGGGACGGTGAAGCTGGCGCCGAAGGCGGAAGTGAACCTGCGCGAGCTCGGCCCTCAGCACGAAGGCGCCGTGGTGACGCTGAAGGGAAAAGCCGACAATATCAGCGCCGGCGAGAACGGTGCGACAAACCTGATTCTGCGCGGTCAGGGCGGTTTCGCCCACGTGCGGCTTCCCGCAGCGGTGAAGGACAAGCCCGCCGTTGGGGATGTCGTCCAACTGGTCGGCAAAGTCACCTACGACGCCGTGCGCAGTTCCGTTGTTGTTGAGGCCGTTGAACCTTTTGAGATAACAATAGAAAAACCAGTGAAATAAGCCCCCAATTTCGCGCCCCGCGCAGGGTTTTGGCTTGCGATGGAAGCGGGCACGCCGCAACTAAGCGGGCCGCCCTGCGTGCTATTTTCCTCACTTTCCGGAGTCTTCAACCGTTAGATGGCGATTCAGTCGAAGAGAAACACAAAAATTTCGCGTCAGGAACTTGAAACAAACGAGGTTCTTGAAGCGACCGACCACATGATGATCTGGCTGCGGCTTCACGCGCAGAAAATCACCGTCGTCGTTTCAGTTGTCCTGATCGTCTATATCGGTGTCGTTCTCTGGAATCAGAAGAAGGAAGGAACGCTTCGCAAGGCCAGCGACGAATTTTTCGTGATCTCCAGCGCCTACGACAAGGCGTTGGGCGAACATCCCTGGGGCTCTCCGGAACGCCGCGACGCCATGAAGAAGGTGATCGATGGCGCTGAAAAAATCCGCAAGGACTACGCAGCCACCCCTCTGGCGCGCAACGCGATGTTCCTTGAAGCGAACGCCTACTACTTTTCCGGCGATGACATCGGTTCCGTGACCAATACTCAGGAAGCGATCAAGCTGTTCACCGAGTACGCCGACAAGGCGCAGCAGGAAGGCGACGAATTCGAGCAGGCGGGCGCACTGCTTGCCCTTGGCCATGCGCAGGAGAACCTCTCCGTGCTCACCCGCCCCACCAACCAGCAGGGATCGCAGCAGGCCCTCGTCGCGGCGGTGGACTACTATGATCGCGTGACAAAACTTCCCGGAGCGGGTTTCCTCAAGTACGCGGCGATGAATGCCAAGGCACGCATCCTTGTGGAAGTCGGCAAGCGCGACGAGGCAATCGCCCTCTATCGCGAGGTGGTGAAAGAAAATCGCAACGAAATCCCCGTCCCCGATGAGGATGCTTCCGAGCGGGATCGTCAGGTGTACGCGGTTCGTCAGGCCGTGGACAAGTTCACGACGGCGGGCGACGCGATCACGGAACTGACGCGCCTCGGCATTCCTCTGAATGAAATTGTGTCGAAGGAAGAGGCCAAGGCGCTTACGGGCCAGTAACAGACTGAATACCTAGTCCGCGTAAACCATCGTTGGCTTGATTCCCAGCAGCCGCAGGTAAACCGCCAGTGCGCCGCGGTGATGCGCCGTGTGATCGGTGATCGCGTTCAGCACAGTCCAGTGATTCGCGTCCTGCGGCAGGACACCGGGAACCTTTAGTTTTCTGTCCAGTTCCGCTTCGGGAACCCCCTCCAAGAACTCAATGAACCCATTGTAGTTTTTATCCAATTCCTGCAACGCGGCCGCGAGCGTGACGGGTTTTGAGATTTCCGCCTCTTCCTTGGCGAAATCCATGTCCCATTCTCCTTCAAAGCCACCCTTCCAAAACCACCAAACCACGCGGCCGATGTGGCGAATCTGCTGCGCCACTGTCCACATTCCATCCACGCGGAAGTTTGCGTGCTCCTCCTTGAAGTCCTTGATGATGTTCTGAAGGAAATGACGATCCTGCCGCATTCTGTCTGCTTGGGCGCGCATGGCGTGGAACCTCCTGATTTGAAGTCAGCTCTCCGCTGGTTTTGCCGATTGTGAATTTGGTTCATAGGCAAGCCAAGGCGCAAGCCATTGCTCAATTTCCTCCAGCGGCATGCCCTTGCGCGTCTGGTAGTCGAGAACCTGGTCGCGGTTGATCTTGCTGATGCCGAAGTACTTGCTGCGCGGATGCGCGAAGTAGAGTCCACTGACGGAGCTTCCCGGCGTCATTGCGCAACTTTCCGTCAGGTGGATGCCCGTGTTGTTCTCCACGTCGAGCAGGTTGAAGAGAGTACGCTTCTCTGTGTGATCGGGGCATGCGGGATAACCGGGCGCGGGACGAATGCCGCGATATTCCTCCTTGATCAACTGCTCGTTGGTCAGATTCTCCATCGCTCCGAATTCAAAGACCTCGCGTGCCTTCTTGTGCAGCAATTCCGCGAAGGCCTCCGCGAGGCGATCCGCCAGCGCCTGTGCCATGATCTTGTTGTAGTCGTCGTTGAGCGCCTGAAAGTGCGCGACGAATTCGTCCAGACCTCCGCCGCTTGTCACCGCGAACGCGCCAATGTAGTCCGCACGCCC
>JADZDZ010000298.1 GCA_020850785.1 Candidatus Sumerlaeota bacterium
CAACCCTTCCCGAAACCGATGGTAACGGTGACCGGGTTTACGCTGAGCAACCCCGCAGAGGCGCTGATGATGAGTCAGGTGCATGATGGCATCCACTGGGGGATGATGCTGGCGCTGGCGAGGGCGCTAAAGGGGTAGCGATCGGGGGCGGGATTCGGAAAAAACACGCCGGAAACCCGCCCGGCAGATGGTTTTTTCGGTTCCCAGCCGGCAAAGGCCGATCCCTGTTGCAAAATTGGGATTGCCTGAGGGGGGTGTGCTGTGGAGCCTCCCCCGGCCCTGCGCTTGGGCGCGGCAATAAATACACGAAAGTTCAGCAAGGTTTCCTCTCATGGCGAAGAAGCAAAACCGCGTTCAGGTGATCCTGGAATGCACCGAATCCCGCGGCCAAGGCGTGAAGGGCATCTCCCGCTACGTCACCGTCAAGAACAAGAAAAACACGACGGAGCGCCTTGAAATCAAGAAATACAACCCCTTCCTTAAGAAGCACACGACGCACAAGGAAGTGAAGTAATCATAGCGGGTTTTGGGCGGCGTTTGGGACTGGAGTCCCGAAGGTCCCCGTAACCGCAGCAAAGTCGTTTGGGCCGTGCTTTTCGGCGTGAATTCGTGGTTCGATCAAACCGCGGATTGATGCTGAAAAGCACGGATCGTTTTTAGCCGCCGCCCAGCGGTCGCGGCGGATCGCTTCAGGTGGCGCCTCCCTGTTTCATTTTGCCCCAAAGGTGGGACGAAATGGAATCCATTCCCACGGCGCACAGATTTCATTTCTCACCATTTATGGGCTGTTTCTTCATTCCGCGGTTCTGGCGCGCCCCTTGCAACTTCCTGCCCCGGAAAAAATAAAACCCTCATGCAAGGAGTTGCACGAAATGCCGATTAAGCCACTTCACGACCGCGTCCTGCTGGAACGCATCGACGACGCGGAGCAGAAGAGCGCCGGCGGAATCATCATTCCCGATACCGCCAAGGAAAAACCCATCGAAGGCAAAGTGATTGCCGTGGGCGATGGCGCCCGTTCCGACGATGGAAAGGTGACGCCGTTGGTTGTGAAGCCCGGCGACCGCGTGCTGTTCGGAAAGTATTCCGGCACGGACGTGAAGTCCGGCGGCAAGGAATACCTGATGGTTCGCGAGAGCGAGATTCTGGCGATCATCACCTAAGGGTGAGGATCGGGGTTCAGGGCAGGAGTTTGGAAAACTCAAACACCACAATCAACTGATGCGGGCATGACGCCCGCCCACACATACGGAGTGTGTCGAACATGGCGAAGCAAATGGTTTACAGTGAAGACGCGCGCACGGCGATCGCCCGCGGCGTCGACAAGCTGGCGGACGCAGTGAAGGTTACGTTGGGGCCGAAGGGCCGCAACGTCGTGCTGGACAAGAAGTTCGGCGCGCCGACGATCACGAAGGACGGCGTCTCCGTCGCCAAGGAAATCGAACTTCAGGACCCCTACGAAAACATGGGCGCGCAGATGGTGCGCGAAGTTGCCAGCAAGACCAGCGACGTGGCCGGCGACGGCACCACGACCGCAACGATCCTTGCCCAGTCGATCTACCGCGAAGGCATCAAGCTGGTCGCCGCAGGCGCGAACCCGATGAGCATCAAGCGCGGCATCGACAAGGCCGTTGAGGCAATCGTCGCTGAACTGAACAAAATCAAGGTTGATACGCGCGAGCACGAGAAGATCGCACAGGTTGCGACCATCTCCGCCAACGGCGATGCGGAAATCGGCGACCTGATCGCGAACGCGATGGATCGCGTTGGCAAGGATGGCGTGATCACCGTTGAGGAAGCGAAGGGCATCCAGACCGAGTTGGACCTGGTCGAGGGCATGCAGTTCGACAAGGGCTACCTTAGCCCCTACTTCGTGACGGACAGCGACAAGATGGTCGCGGACCTGAACGATGCCTACATCCTGATCTACGACAAGAAGATTTCGTCGATGAAGGACCTGCTTCCCGTGCTGGAGAAGGTCGCGCAGTCGGGCAAGCCGCTGCTGATCATCGCGGAGGAAGTTGAAGGCGAGGCGCTCGCGACGTTGGTGGTGAACAAGCTGCGCGGCGTGCTGCACATCTGCGCCGTGAAGGCACCGGGCTTCGGCGACCGCCGCAAGGCGATGCTGGAGGACATTGCGATCCTTACCGGTGGCAAGGTCATCAGCGAGGACGCCGGCCTGAAGCTTGAGAACACACGCGTCGAAGACCTGGGCCGCGCACAGACGGTCAAGGTTGAGAAGGAAAACACGGTCATCATCGAAGGACGCGGCAAGGCTGCGGACCTTGAAGGCCGCAAGAAGCAGATTCAGCTCAACATCGAGGAGAGCACCTCCGACTACGACCGCGAGAAGCTGCAGGAACGCCTCGCGAAGCTGGCGGGCGGCGTTGCCGTCATCAAGGTCGGTGCATCGACCGAAGTTGAAATGAAGGAAAAGAAGGCCCGCGTGGAAGACGCGCTGCACGCGACGCGCGCAGCAGTGGAGGAAGGCATCGTCGCCGGTGGCGGCGTTGCGCTGATCCGCGCCGCGCAGACCGTGAAGAACGATCGCGAAGGGGACGAAAAGGCTGGCTTCAGCATCATCCTGCGTGCCGTGGAAGCGCCCGCGCGCTTCATCGCGCAGAACGCCGGCGTCGAAGGCTCCATCGTTGTCGAGAAGATCAAGAGCGAGAAGGGGAACGTCGGCTACAACGCGGCAAGCGACAAGTACGAGGACCTGCTGAAGTCCGGCGTCATCGACCCGAAGAAGGTCACGCGCTCCGCGCTTCAGAACGCGGCCTCGATCTCCGGTCTGCTGATCACCACGGAATGCCTGATCACGGACATCAAGGAAGAGAAGGAACCCGCGATGCCCGCAGGCGGCGGCCACGGCGGCGGTATGGGCGGCATGTACTAAGAATCGTCGCGAGAAATCGCTATGAGTAAAAGAGCCTCCTCCCCACCGGGGGGAGGCTTCTTTTTTTCAGCGTCCAAACACGCCGGAAGCCGCCTCCCTCACTGCTTCTGTGCGCGATTCGTCGCGGGAGGCGTGTCGTGGCCCGCGAAGAAGCCCTCCATGTCCCGCATGAGATCGTGACTGAGCGCCTTGCGAATCTGCAGGTCCGGAAGCGATTGAAGGAAACGCCGACCGTAGCGCATCTGCGTGACACGTTTGTCCGCGATGATGACGGCGCCGCGATCCGTGCGCGAACGAATCAACCGCCCGAAGCCCTGCTTGAATCGAATGACGGCGCGCGGCACGACAAGGTTGTCGAACGGATCGCGTCCCTGCCTTTTCAGATATTCAAACTGCGCTTCCTGAATCGGATCGCTGGGAACGGCGAAGGGGAGCTTCGCGAGGATCAACAATTCCAGCGCGCGGCCCTTCACATCCACGCCCTCCCAAAAGCTCGACGTGGCGAAGAGGACGCTGCTTTCATCCTCGCGGAAGCGCCGCAGCAGCAGGTCGCGGCTGTCCTCCCCCTGGCGCAAAACGTCGATGCCGAGCTTGCGGATCGTCGGCTCGCAAAGATCAGCCACGCGGCGCAACTGGCCGAAGCTGGTGAAGAGGATGAAGGCGCGTCCGCCGGTGATGGCGACCGAATGGTTGATGAGGTTTGCAAGCTCCTCATCGAAGCCCGCATCACGGGGATCGGGCAGGTCCGTTGGCACGCCGAAGAAAACCTGATTGCGATAATCGAAGGGCGTGGGGAGCACGTGCGTGTGAATGGGGCGCGGTTCCACCGGTTCGCGCTGAAGGATTTTCATTCCTTCCTCATCATACTCCGGTTCCGCATCGGCAGCGGGCTTCGGAATGCCGGCGCGTTCCTCGAAGAAATCGAAGGACTTGTCCACGGTCAATGTCGCGCTGGTCATCACCTCCGTCTTCATGCGATCATGAAGGGAAACCTTGAGCAGCTCACGCACGTCCACCGGCGCAAGGCAGATGCGAACGATCGTGTCCCGCGCGCTGCCCTGCCGCGACGCGGCCAGTTCAACCCAGCGGCAATTGCTGTCGTCTGATTCGAGGAAGGAAACGATCGACTTGCGAAGCGTGTCCAGCCGCCCGATGATCGCACCCCATTCAAGGCGGGAATTCTGGATCAGCAATTCCGCCTTTTCATCAAGGTCTGAAAACGACGCCAACACTTCGCGATTCAGTTCCACGAATTGAAGGATTTCCTGGGCCATCGCCTGAAGCAGCGTTTCGCATTCGTCCTTCCAGAGCGGATTCGTCTTCAGTTCCTCCGTGATGCGAATGCGCTGCTCCTCGCGCGGCTTGATCCCCTCGATGCCGGCAATGCGCATGAAGTTGCTGCCAAAATCGCCGATCATGAAATCGAGCGAATCACGCACGTCCGCCACGCGCGGCATGATGTCGTACAGCAGCTTCTGGATGCGCGCGTCGCTGGCTTCGATCAATCGCCGCGTGGTCATTGTTTCCAGCGCCTCCTGCACGCTGCCAAGGACGCCATGGCCCCCGCCTTCCCGACGATAAAGGCGACCGAACAACTGCCGCACCCCGACGCGCGTGATGACCTGCGCCAGATTCTTTGTCGCGACTTCCTCCAGGTGATGCGCCTCGTCAAGAATCAGCCGCTTGTAGGGGGGAAGCACCACCGCCGTGGAGTAATTGTTGCTCTGCCGCCGGACGGAAAGGTCGCTCATCAGGAGCGAGTGGTTCACAATAAGCAGCTTTGCCCGCGCGGCGCGGCGCCGTGAATTGTAGTAGAAGCATTCCTCATAGAACGGACACTTCACGCGAAGGCAGTTGTCGGCCTCGCTGCCAACGCGCTCCCACACTTCCGCGCGGGGCGATGCGGGAAGCTCGCCACGATCTCCCACGGCGGTCTTTCCAATCCAATCAAGAACGTCGCGCAATTCCTTCTGGAATTCATCCTCGATCAGTGAAAGCGCACTGTCCGCGGCGAAGCTCGCCTTACGCTTGCAAACGTAGTTCGAACGCCCCTTCACAATCTCCACTTCAAATTCCTCGCCGATGGCCGCGCGCAGCATCGGGATGTCCTTGTGCAGAAGCTGTTCCTGAAGGTTGATCGTGTTCGTGCTGATGACCACCCGGTCCTCATTCTTCAACGCATACAGGATTGAGGGAACAAGATAGGCGAAGGATTTTCCCGTGCCGGTGCCCGCTTCGATCACCGCGATGCCGTCCTCATTGAAGGCGCACGCGACGGCCTCGCCCATGGTGCGCTGCTGCGGGCGATCCTCGTAGGCATCGACGATGTGCGAGAGCGCACTGCGCGGCGCCAGTGCCGCCGCCACTTCCTTCTCCCGCAGCAAAACCTTCTTCTTCGGATCGTGGGCCTTCACGATCACGCGGCAACGGGAGCACTCGTCATCGATGATGTAGAAGCCGATCCCCTCATTTCCCATAGCGGATGCGATCCCAAGGTCCGCCTCCGACGGCATCAGGTCGCCGCCGGGGTGATTGTGTATCAGGATATCGCCCGGCTTCGCGCGCGCCGTGATGGCGGGGACGCAGTCATCCTTGCCAAACGCGTGGGATTCAACTTCGTCGATCAGACCACCTTCTCCGCGCTTTGCGATGAAGAAGACCTCCACGGCGCCAGCCTGCGCGATTTCAGACGCGCAGTAAGCGGCGGCATCAGCAGTAAAGAAGTGGGAGGACGAGCCTTCGATGGGGGGCGACATGGCTGGTTCGTTTTTATTTCTCCCCGGCTGGAATGCAAGCCACATCGCGCAGCTCGGCAAAACCATGACGAAATGGAAGCAAAGTCCTGATTTCGCGGAGGGACGTCGATCACCATGGACAGACCGCCATCAGAGCGCCTGTGTTTCGCTGGCAGGTGACCCCCTTGGAGGAAATGAACATGAGGACATGCTCTTCCATTCTGTGCACGATGATGGTGGCAATGGCGGCAGGCGCATCCGCGCAAACGCTGGTTGATGGATCGCTTTCCGTTTCCGGTGTCTATACAAGTGGACCCGCGCTGAATTCACCCACGGGATTCGTGTTCATAGGTCCCAATGATCTGCTGATCACGGAGAAGGCGACCGGCGAAGTGTGCCGCATGACGGGCGGCGTTGTGCAGGGAACCGTGGCGAATGTTTCGGTGAACAACAACAGCGAGCGCGGACTGCTCGGCATCGTGCTCGATCCGGAGTTCTCCACCAACAATTACGTCTACGTCTATTACACCTGGAGCGGTGATTCCAATCCGGCGAATGACTACAGCGATTCCACCGTGGATCGGAATCGGATCGCGCGCTTCACTTGGAATCCATCCGCAGGAAGTTTCGGCGCACTGGAGAACGAGGTGGAAATCATCGCGCTTCCCGTGTTGAACGGACCGAATCATGACGGCGGCGTGATCATTTGGGGACCGCCAAGCGCCCCGGCGGCCAGCCAGAAATTGTATGCGGTGATTGGCGACCTGAATCGCAGCGGCCAGAACCAGAATAACTCCTCCGGCGGCGTTTCCGATGACAGCGGCGTGATTCTGCGTCTGGAGGTGAGCAAGGGAGCGGTCCCGACGGTGACCTGGGTGGCGGACAATCCCTTTGTGTCCGTGCCGGGCGCGAATGATTCGCTGCGGCGCACCTACGCATACGGTGTCCGCAACAGCTACGGCATCCTTTTCGATCCGCTTTCAAGCGCGCCAAGCACGCTGTGGATCACGGAGAATGGGCCCAGCGCCTACGATGAAATCAACGTGGTCGCCGCGGGATTCAACAGCGGATGGAAGAACAACATGGGGCCGCTTTCCGCCGGTTACTTCGCCGGGA
>JADZDZ010000299.1 GCA_020850785.1 Candidatus Sumerlaeota bacterium
AATGCGGAGTATTTCGCGGATGTTCTGACGGACGATGTGGAATCGCGCGATCGTTGGATGAAGGAACTGGTGAGCGTCGCCGCGAGGTTCGACGTCATCTTCTTCGATCCTGACAATGGGCTTGAGATTCGGTCGGTGCGGCGGGGGCGGAAGAACTCGTGCAAGTTTCTCTACCATGAGGAGCTTGCGGCTGTCGCATCCGCCACACGCGCTTCCATCCTGATCTACCAGCACTTTCCGCGGGAGGACCGGGATGTCTATACGCGTCGGCGCGCTGCGGAGTTGCGCGCGGCGACGGGGCGGCGGGTGTCCAGCTTTCGCACGGGGAGCGTGGTGTTTTTCCTCCTTCAGCGGCACGGCGAGGCGTGTCACTTCGCGCGCATGGCGCCGGTGCTGGAGGATAGGTGGCGCGAGCGTTTCGTCCCGGCTGAGCATTGTTAAAGCTTTCTCCGAAACTTCGCGGCCATCCAGAGATTGAGTGGGCGAGACGCCCACGCCACGAAAGCAGCCTGCCAGAATCTCAAAATGGCCCCGTAACTTTTTGAAACGTCATAGGCGCTGAGAAAAGAAATGCCCTGTTGGGCGGTTCGCTCCCTGTTGGAGCGGGGAGGGGGCGCCGGGGACCAAGCGCAGACTTCCAAACCACTTGCCAGAAACCCCGCTCCCGGCTTACCCCATTGTCCCCGTGAGTCCCATGAGTGCCCGCCCCCCCTTCAAACGCATCCTTTTGATCAATCCGCCAACCGGCTTGTACCGGCGCGATGATCGGTGCCAGTGCACCGTTGAGGACCAGACGGTTCAGGTGGTATTTCCGCCGATGGATCTGGCGCTGGCTGCGGCCTGCGCGGAGCGGGCGGGCGCGACCTGCCGCATCGAGGATTATCCCGTGGTGCGGCGCACTTGGGACGATTTCATCGCGGATTTGAAGGATTTCCAGCCAGACCTGCTGATCCTGAATTCGACGACGGCGACGTTGGTTGGCGACCTGCAGACCTGCCAGATTGCGAAGGAGCAGATTCCCGGCATTCTGACGGCGGCGAAGGGAGAGACGCTGGTGGTGAACGCGATTCACGTGCTGCGCGATCATCCCGAATTGGATTTCATTCTGCCGAACGAGGCGGAGGAGGCCGTGGAGGAACTGGCGGCGGGGAAGGGGTTCTGCGAAATTCGCGGGTCCCATTTCAGCGGTCGCATTCTTGAGCGCTACGGCGAGCCGGCGGCGGATACGCTGGTGGAGCCGGAGGGGAAGGCGCAGATTTCCAAGGTGCGGGCGCGCACGGCGCCGCAGGAGCGGGTGGCGCTGCTGGAGCCTGAAGCGAATCTGGTGGACCGGGTGTTCTTCACGGGGAAGCGGCAGCTTCAGCAGGACTTGGACAGCCTTCCATTTCCCGCGCGGCACCTGCTGAAGAATCACGTTTATCGCTCGCCGGAAACGGGGAACCCGATAGCGGTGATTCATGGGAATCGCGGCTGCCCGGCAAAGTGCGTTTTTTGCCCTGCGGGGGTTCTGACGGATTTCACCGTTCGCGCGCGGGACCCGAAGCGCATCCTTGAGGAAATTAGGGTTTGCGTGGAGGAGTTTGGCGTTCGCGAGTTCCTTTTCCACGGCGACACCTTCACGATCAACAAGCGTTGGCTGCTGGAGCTGTGCGGGCTCATTCAAGCTTCCGGGCTTGACGTGCGCTGGGGGTGCAACAGCCGCGTGGACACCATGGATGACGAGCGCGCCAAGGCGATGAAGGCTGCGGGGTGCTGGGTTGTGGCCTTTGGCATCGAAACCGGCGACGACGAAATCCTTGTCCACATGCGGAAGAACGCGACGACGGCGCAGGCGCTGGATGCGGTGGCCTGCGTGAAACGCAACGGCCTTCGCGTTCATACGTTCTTCGTGATCGGGACGCCGTGGGAGACCGTGGAGACGCTGGAGCGGACCTTCCAGTTCATCCAGAAACTTGATCCCGACTTCTTCGATTTCAACATTGCGACGCCGTTGCCGGGCACGGAGTTGCACGACATTGCGATCCGCGAGGGGTTGTTTGAATCGAAGTACGATCCTTCGCGCACGGGCTATGCGTCCGGCAACACGCGCACGCTAAGCGGGCTGGACAGCGCATTCCTGCAAAAGTGGCGACGGGAGCATTTGCTGAAGATGTACCTGCGGCCGCGCTATATTGCGCGCATGTTCGCCAACGCGGGTGGCGCGAAGAAGAGCCTGCAGTACGCGCGCGCGGGAGCGAAGCGGCTGCGCCAACTGGTGTTCAACAAGGGCTCTGCCGCACAGCCGGTGTAAGGGAGCCTCGTGGTGTTTCCGAGAGCACTTTCCGAAATTTCGTAGCCATCCAGAGATTGCGCGGGCGGGACGCCCGCGCCACAAAAAAGCGTGTCCAAATCTCAATATGGTCACGCTATTCTGAGAAATGCCGTAAAATGCGCTACCCCTGCGTCTTCATCCAGCGCACGTAGTCGGCGACGCTGTCGTCGAGGGGGGTGAAGGGTTTGTTGTAGCCGGCGGCGCGGAGTTTTTGTGCGTCGGCCTGTGTAAAGTATTGATACTTGCCAACCAGCGCGGGGGGCATGTCGATCCAGTTGATGTTTTCGGGCTGGCCGGTGGCCTTGAAGATGGCACGGGCAAGGGCGAGCCACGATTGGGCCTGGCCGGTGCCGCAGTTGAACAGGCCGTTCGCCTTGGGATTATCGAGGAAGAAGAGGACCACGTCGACGGCGTCCTTCACGTAGATGAAATCGCGCTTCTGTTCGCCGTCGGCGTATTCGGCGCGGTCGGACCGGAAGAGCGAGATGGTGTGCCTTTCCTTCAATTCGTGGTAGGCTTTGTGGGCGACGGAGCGCATGTCCCCCTTGTGGGTTTCGCGGGGGCCGAAGACGTTGAAAAATTTGAGCACGACGATGCGCGTATAGATGTTGTGACGGAGCGCCCATTCGTCGAAGAGCTGCTTGGAGTAGCCGTACATGTTGAGGGGCTGCAGCGTTGGGGTGACGGCGTCCTGGTCCGAGTAGCCAAGGGCTACGTCGCCGTAGGTGGCGGCGCTGCTGGCGGTGATGAAGCGGGCCTCGTGCTGGAGCGCCCAGTCGCAGAGGTCGCGCGTGTACTGGTAGTTGTTCCGCATGAGGTAGTCGGCGTCGCGCTCGGTGGTGGCGCTGCAGGCGCCCATGTGGATGATGGCGGATGCCTTGCAGGGTTTGTCGCCGGTGCGGATTGCGGTGATGAACTCATCCTTGTCGAGGTAGTTGTCATAGCGCAGGCCGCGAAGGTTCTTCCATTTTTCGCCGCTGCCGAGGCGATCCACGATCGTGATGTTGTCGATGCCGCGCTGGTTGAGGGCGGCGACGATGTTTGATCCGATGAAGCCGGCTCCGCCGGTGACAATGATGGGTTTCAGGGTGGGTTGCAGGGGCGGGTTAGCTGGCCATCACGAGGGAGAAGATGAGCGGTGCGACGATGCTGGCGTCGCTTTCGATGATGTGGCTGGGGGTGGTGGCGGACAGCTTGCCCCAAGTGATCTTTTCGTTGGGAACGGCTCCGCTGTAGGAGCCGTAGCTGGTGGTGGAGTCGCTGATCTGGCAGAAGTAGGACCAGAGCGGGGTGTCGATTTCCATGTCCTTCTGGAGCATGGGAACGACGCAGATGGGGAAGTCGCCGGCGATGCCGCCGCCGATCTGGAAGAAGCCGATCCCCTTGGGGTGCTTCGCGGTGGTCTTCTGGTACCAGTCCGCGAGCATGATCATGTATTCGATGCCGGTGCGGACGGTGTGGACGTTCTTGATGTCCCCCTTCATGACGTGGCCGGCGAAGATGTTGCCGGTGGTGGAGTCCTCCCAGCCGGGGACGATGATGGGAAGGTTCTTTTCGCAGGCGGCGATCATCCAGGAATCCTTGGGATCGATCTGGTGATACTGCGTGATGGCGCCGCTGCGGATGATGCGGTAGAGGAATTCGTGCGGGAAGCGGCGTTCGCCGGCGCGGTCTGCGGCCTGCCATTCCTCCAGCAGGGCCTTTTCAAGGCGGCGGATGGCTTCCTCTTCGGGAATGCAGGTGTCCGTCACGCGGTTGAGGTGGCGTGAATGAAGCTCCACTTCCTGCTCTGCGGAGAGGGATCGATAGCCGGGAATGCGGACGTAGTGGTCGTGGGCGACGAGGTTGAAGAGGTCTTCTTCCAGATTGGCGCCGGTGCAGCAGATGGCGTGCACCTTGCCGCGGCGGATCATTTCCGCGAGTGAGACGCCAAGTTCGGCGGTGGACATTGCGCCGGCGAGCGTCATGAACATCACGCCGCCATCCGCCAGGTGCTTGCGATAGGAGTCCGCCGCGTCAATCAAAGCGGCGGCGGTGAAGTGACGGAAGTGGTGACGGCAAAATTGCGCTACGGCGTTGAAATCGTTCATGGTTCGGTGAAGGTCCCGCGTTCAAATTGCACTGCGGGGAAACTGTGGTGTCGGGGAGATCAGACCGCAAGCCGTTCGAGCAGGCGGGGGCGATTCCGGTGGGCTTTCGCGGGGCTGCGGCCGGGAGCGGCAGGGCGCCTGCATTGTCGTTGTCCCCGCTGCGTGCGCGATCAGGATGGAGCGGTGTTTATCAACTTGTGCTTTGCGAAGCTGCGGAGATGAATCTGTGAAACTGCTGAGGCTGATTTCTTTCGTTTTGATGACTATGGCCACTGTTGGAGCCCATGCAACCCGCCCGGAAATCATCGCGCACCGTGGTGCGTCCGCCGTTGCGCCGGAAAACACGGTGGCCGCGTTCAAGCTGGCTTGGGAGATGGGGGCGGATGCGGCGGAGACGGACGTTTACCTGACGGCGGATCATGAGGTGGTGGCGATTCACGACAAGACGGGGGATCGAACGACGGGGGGACAGGGCGCGATCAAGGAGATGACGCTGGCGCAGATTCGTGCGCTGGATGCGGGGTCGTGGAAGGGGGCAAAGTACGCGGGGGAAAAGATTCCCACGCTGGCGGAAGTGCTGGCGACGATTCCGGAGGGGAAGCGCTTCTATCTGGAAATCAAGGACAAGAAGGAGATCGTCCCCTACCTGAAGCCGATCATCGAGAAGAGCGGCAAGAAGGACTGTATCACGATCATTGCTTTCGACAAGGAGGTGCTTGCGGCGGCGCACGCGGCAATGCCAGAACTGGCGACGAAATGGCTGCGTGATTCGCCGAAGAACAAGGACGGGAAAGGGTGGGCGCCGATTGATCCGAAGTTCGTCGCGGAAGCGAAGGCGGCGGGTTTTGGCGGGCTGAACGTTTCCCATCCGGGGGTGACGCCGGAGTTGATTGCTGCGGCAAAGGCGCAGGGAATGGAAGTCTACGCGTGGACGGTGGATGATCCTGCGGCGGCGGCGCGCTTGGTAAAGATGGGGGTGACGGGCATCACCACGAATGCACCCGATGTGATGCTGAAGGCGTTTGCGGCAGCGAAGGAGTGATGCAGCGGCAGGACGCGGTACAGGATTGAACGACTGGTTTCAACTTCCTCAGCGGGTGGAGCATCATGGCGCAGCAGAAGAAGAAGACCTTCATTGTTGTGGTGGTCGTTGTCGCGGTGTTGCTGTTGGTGGGTTTCCTTGCGAAGCAATCGTCGGTGACCGATCGCGGCGGCGATGGTGCGCACAGCGGGCATGAACCGGCGGCGCAGGCCACGCCTGCGGAGAAGAATGCAACGGCGAGTGAGGCGCCCCTCGCGGGGAAAAAGGACGAAGCGTCCGATGCGGCAGATCATTCCGTAGAGGTTGAGGCGACACCCACGGCGGTGGCGGAGGCGGAAGTTCGCGAGGCACTGAAGACACCGGCGATCATCGTGAAGGGCCGTGTGTTCATGCCGGACAAATCACGGGCGAAGAATGCACCGGTTATCCTGCGAAAGCATCTGTCGCTGTTTCCAACTGGCTACGGGGGGGCGGGCCAGCCGCACCAACTGGTGATCAGCACCCTCGATTCCACGATGACGGATGACCAAGGGCGCTACGAGTTGGGGGCGAAGGAAACCGAGGCGCTAGTGTTGGAGGCAAGCGCGCAGGACACGGCAACGGAATCGCTGCGTGTGAACTTTCAGGTCTGGCCGGTGGTGCGTCGCAAGGATGGCGTGCTGGTGGTGACGGCCGACGTGCATTTGAAGCCATCGGAAGTCATGGGTGGCATTGTTGTGGGTGAGGAAGGGGAGGCGATCGGTGGCGTGAAGATTTCCCTGTTTCAACCGAATGGATTTTGGGGAGACAGGCAAGTGGCCGCATCGGCGCGTCATGAAACCGTGAGCGGCGACGACGGGAAGTATTCCTTTTCCCAGTTCTCCAAACGAGAGGGGCTCATCAGGGCTTTGAAGGATGGCTATACGCCCTTCAGTGCATAATGGCAGGAGCTTGGCGAAGACGGAAAAATTGTGCTGAGGAAGAATGGCGGTGTTGTGGCGGGGAAGGTGCTGATGATGGGAACGGATGCACCGGTGGAGCACGCAAGCGTTCAGTTGTTCGAACGCCTGCCACCCAACCGAGGGGGCATCAATTCATTCATGATGACGACGGAATCGGGACCTGATGGCGGCTTCCGCATCGGGAACGTGCCGCCGGGGAATTACATGATGGTGGCGAGTGCGGGCCGACTGCAGATGGTGTCCAGCAACACGGGGACGATACCGGACTTCAGCATCGCCGACAATGAAACACGCGATGATTTTGTACTCCACCTTGGCAAGGGAACGACGATTCGCGGGAAGGTGACGGACGGCACCACGCATCAACCCATTGCGGGGGCGGTGGTGCGCTCCACGGGGACACTTGATTCGGCAAGCCCACCGACCGCGACAACGAACGAGAAGGGGGAGTTCGTGCTGGAGGACGTTTACGGCGGGAGGAACTATTCCGGGGGGCGGGAAGTAATATTGACGGCGACCAAGGAGGGCTACGCACAAGAGCTCAGTCGTTCTCCGTCGGAAAAGATTCTTCCATTGGCACTGGGTCAGGCGGAGGCAACCTGCGAAATCGAGTTATTCCGCACGGTGGCGGTGAACGGGCGCGTGATGACACCGCAGAATGCGCCGGTTGTCGGCGCACGGGTGACGATCAACAGCTACCAGTGTCCCGGTGTGATGGAGCCGACGGATCCGCTGGGTCGTTTTTCCATTCCGATGATTGCAAACCGCGCCAGCCAGTTGCGCGTGGATGCGGATGATTTCGCCATAACGTACTCCAAGGTGTTCGAACTGAAGGACGAGCCGGTGAAGGACCTGGTGATCTTCGTGGATCCCGGCGCCACGGTGATTGCGAAGGTTGTCGATCCCGATGGCAAGGTGGTCGCCAATGCCGATGCATGGATCATGGTTCGCACGTTCAGTGAGAATTTCAGTTCCGCCATGTTGTACGAGCGGATTGAAACGAATAACGGGGGAATTGCGACGTTTCGTCGCGTGCCGACGGCGGATTATCCCCTTTCAATGGAGGTAAAATCGATCAAGCCTGCGTTGGGCGCCACAAAGGAAGGCTACACGGCCAGCGCCGAGGTGAAGCCCGAACTTCATTCCAACGAGACGACGGAAGTGACGATAACGCTGCGCGGGAAGATGAAGAACTTCGCGGCGGGCTTCGTGCGCGACGGAGACGGAAATCCCCTGCAGGGCGTTCAGTTGCAATGTTACAAGGATGATATTTCTGTAAGTGCGACCAGCGCGGCCGATGGTTCCTTTCGCCTGGAAGGATTGAGCGAGCCGCCTTATTCCATCCAGCTCTTTCACAGCGAATATGGCAGCCAGCATGAAACCGTGGATGAGGCGGATCGCAGCGACCTGAATTTTGTCATGGGAAAGAATCAGGCGATATTGACGTGCGTCGCAATCGACGCGGACACGAAGGAACCCATCGCGGATGCACAATGTGTGCGCAGCATAGACGGGGTGCCGCTGTCGAACATCACGCAACCGCTTCCCGTTGCGGGAATGCCGGGTACGTTTAGCATGATGCGCGCCTCCACCGGAGTTGCGCACAAGATGAAGATTTCCGCAACGGGCTATGAGGCCGTGGAAAAATCGATCACCATTCCCGAGGGGGAGAAAGAATTCATCGAGGTGTTTGAATTGAAGAAAATGTAGGCGGGATGTGGAGGGAAAAGCGATTCTGCTTGCTTGGGAAGTGGTGGGTTTCGTCCCCTGCCGGTGAAGACATTCTGAGGAGTGGATCATGAAGAGCTTGATGGTCGTCGCGGTGGTGATGCTGCTGGGCGGCGTGGCGCAGGCGGTGACGTTGCAATCGGTGTATGACGGCACCGTGGGGAATACGATGAACTTGTCGGCGGGGACGACCTACACGGGCGCGCTGAACATCACCCGCAACATGACGATCAATGGAAACGGCGCGCAGGTGACGATGAATCGCGCGACGGTTGAGCGCATCAGCGTGGGAAGCGGCCTGACGGTGACGATCAACAACCTGCGCGTTGCGGGCGGGTTCAACGTCGTGAAATTCGGGACGGGGTCCACGGGGACGGTGAACGGCGTGACGGCGGTGAACCTTGAAACGGCGGTGGAGCATGACGGGGCGGGGAGCCTGACGATCAAGTCGTGCAACTTCCAGCAGTTGACGGGGCGCGGGCTTCTGACCTTCGGCGACCAGAACAGCACGGTGATGAACATTGTGGTGGAAAACACGTACATCGCCGACGCGGGTTATGGATTGCAGTTTGAGGGGGGCACGCGACTTCGCGCGAAGAATGTGACCTTCAAGAACGTGACGAATGCGATCTGGACGTCGGGCGCGCGGCTTGGAACGGCGGCGGACCGCGCGCAGATCATCGGTTGCACCTTCGACAGTGGAAACTTTGGCGCGAACCTGCAGGCGCAGACCTTCGTCGATGTCAGTGGATGCACGTCGCTAGGCTATCGCTATCCGTTCCAGATTTTGAACGGCGCCGATGTGAACATGACGGACACGCTGATCCTGCAGAATGGCGTCACGAATCCGAGCGTGGCGGTGGGCGTGGGCAACGGGGCCGTGCTGCGGGCGACGAACTGCGAAGTCACGGGCTACATGAATTCCTTCGACACCAGCGTGAACGGGACGATGTACATCGATGGCTGCACGATGACGCATCCGCAGTTTTCTGGCATCATCTGCAAGCAGAACTCCGTCACGGATGTGCGGAATTCAACCTTCATCGACAACGGGCAGGATTCGATTTTCTACGGCACGGATGCGGCGGGAAGCGGCGACACGTCGCGCGGGACGATGGAGAACAACCTTAGCATCAACGCGGGCGTGGACAACGTGTATGGCACCGGCATCGCCCTGTTGGGTTCGGGGCCCTATGTTGTTCGCAACAATGCGGTGGTGAATTCGCTCGATGTGGGGATCGCCGTGCGGTACGGCGCGAACGCAACGATCGAAGGGAACCAGATCGTTGCAAACCGGAAGGCGGGCATTTTCCTTCGCGATGCGGGGAATGTGACCATGAACGACAACACGATTGCGGGGCACACGGCCAATGGCCAGGCGGGAATCATCGTTGATGATTCGAATGGGGCGCTGGTGGCGCGGCGCAACCTGCTGGCGGGAAACAACTTTGGGATTCAGTTTCGCGGCACGGCCTCCAGCACGGACTTCCAATACAACTTTGTGACGCGCAGCATCAAGCAGGGGGTGTCCGTCACGGAAGGACGCCTGACCTCCAGCCGCTCCGCGTATATCGACAACAATTCCGACTATCAGGTCTACGTGTCGTCGTCGCCGCAGAGCACGTTCATCGACAGCCTTTTCGCGGCGACGGGAACGCGGCGCGGTGTCTATACAGAGCGCGGTTCCTGTGGCGGATCAGTGAGCAACCCAACTCTTGCGACGGGGGGTTGGTGGAATTCGTCCTCCGCGCCGGTGAACCGCTGCAACGGCAGCAGCTCCGATTCGCGGATGGAATATCAAAACGCGACAGTTACGGGTTATCGCTCTTCTCCGCACTTGGAGGTGCTTTTCACGGGCATCCTGAACGGAGGGTCCGTCAACACGCGGGTGCCCGCATCGGGCGGCGCGCTGCTGCCGGGCGTGTCGCTTCCCGCGGGGCTTGCGAACAACGCGTTCGTGGGAATCTTCCGCCCCTCGGCGGGTTTTGCGGAGGCGGGACCGGAGCAGTCCGCAGGATTGCCGGTGCATGTGTGGACGAGCCCCGCGCTTCAGGCGTCCAGCGGCAACGTGACCCTGCAATTCCCCGATGGCACGGGGTTGTTCGCGCATCTGGATCGCGCCACGGGCGGCTATGACGCATTGTTCACGGCGTCGGGGACTTCAACGCGCACGGTGGTGATTCCCGCGAGCCGCCTCACCAACGGGACATGGTATTTCGTCAACGACAGCGGGAGCGTTCCGGTGATCGAGACGCTGCTGGGAGAGCGCAGCTCCGTTGGCGTGCCGCAGGGCGCGGACCTGAGGATCGACGCGGCGGATTTGTGAATGGGGGAATAGGGAATAGGGAATGGGAGGAGGCCGTGGCGCGCAAAGAATACTTTCACAACGAGGCGGACCAGATGGACAAGAATTTCATCCATCTGGTCCGTCTCTGTGTATAGATACTTCACAACATTTCGGAAAACTTCCCTCCGTCACTTCGGCTGGGTAGTATATACAACCCCAATCCATGTAAATCCATCTGTGTTTGCCTTCCCATGGTAGGCGTGCTCGCTTCTGGCGATTCCAGATCGTCGGTGCCGCCGTATATGCTTTATCGTACCGCCAATAGTCTGGTTGGCTTTTTTAGAGGTCAGTTGTGTGGGAGAACGTCAGAAAACGAGGCAAATTTGAAGGGGAAGCGGTGTTCGGTCTCCCACGCTGCTTTCAGCGCGTCAGCATCGGCGAGTGTTAGGAGGCGGTGCTGAATGGCCGCGACAATGAGGTCTTTGGTCCCAAAAATTTGGAGGGTCGGAAACGCTGCCAGCGCCTTGTTGCGGGCTTGCTTGTCGTCGAGCCCGATGCCGTATCTGCGAACTCCCGCGAGAGCGATGGCTGAGCACTCGCCCACACCCAGCACGCGGTCACTACTGAGGCGCTTGAAGGCCTCCAACTCTGCCGCTTCGGAGACCGACAGGACTTGGAAAAGACCGGCACCAAGCCCTTGATCGTATCGAGCGATTTGTTCGGGATAGGCATCGGTGATCTCCTCCCGGACGTGGTCGGTAATGAGAATGGCACCAACCACACCCGGCAGAAGCGCAAGTCGATCAACGACCAGAAAGTTGACCAAGACGCTTGTGTCCAAAACCAGTGTCTTGGCAAGCGGGTCAAAACTCATTCTTCGTAGGTTCCCCCTGCGGCACGGATCAGGTCTCCGCCGGAAACTCCGAGCTTCTTTGCTATCTCGCGCAGGCGACCGCCAGAGATGATCTTTCGACGATAGGCCTCAATCGCCAAGTGTGCGATCTGGAACTTGAGCTCGCGATCCCGTTTCCCTTCCGCGACCTCCTCGAAGAACAGGGACAGGTACTGCTTACCCTCGTCCACCCGGTTCATCAGGTCGTCAAACTCGTTCGTCGTGAGAATGCGAAGGCTTCTCATGCGAAACACTGCCGCCTGATAGCTGGCTCCAAAGTGGTGGGCCAGATACGCCGCATCTTGGGGCGTGATCGGAAGGGCGGATTTTGGCCGAGAGCCAAAATCCAAAGCCGCGTCACCCGCCACGTTGAACACCACACCCACGTCACGCGCCCCACGATCCTTGTCGAGGGTGGCGAGAAACTCTCGGACGCCCTCCTCTGGCATCAGGAAGGCAGCAGCAAAGGCATTTGCCCGCTTCTCCACAAGCTCTTGGGCGTTGTCCTGGCTTGATACTGAAATCGTGCGGTTCGCGTCCACCAAGGCGTGAGCATACTCGTGCGCGAAGGAAAACCGTCGCCTTCCCGCCACATGTCCTGCGTTCACGAAAATCGCCGTTCCCACTTCTGGGTGCCGCAGGAAGAGGCCAGACATGGCATCAGGGAGATCCGCCATCGCAGCCCAGATTCCCTGTTCTGCGATAAGGTCCTCGATGTCTCCAACGGGAGACAATCCGAGGCCAAGCCGTCGTCGTTCTTCGTCTGCCAGCTTGCCGCCTTGATTGATCGCATCCCAGGCGTTGGAGGGGGGCGCGTAGTTGTAGCTCGGCAAAGACTGAGCTTTTCTGGAATCCAAGACGGACTCCAAGAATCTACCTTCGCGGCAAAGATCAAGGCACTCCGCAACCTGATCCTTTGCTTGCTCGCTTGCGCCGATGGTCGGTGCAAGCCGGTAGAGGGCCACGAGCATGTCTTCCTCGCCGGGCGCCTCCTCCAGAAAGAACTCCTGAATCGGCCGCCGATAGAGACGCGCAAGGCGATCGAGTTCCAAGGTGGAGACGGGGCGCTCTCCGGACTCTATTCGGGTGACCGCAGTGCGCTGGAGACCAAGCTCTTGGGCAACAGCGTTCTGGCTTAGGCCGCAGTTCTCCCGGGCTTGGCGCAGTCGCTTTCCCAAACTCTGCAAATTCAAAGGCATAATTTTTCTCCTTTCGGGCGGTGGTGACGGGGGCACCTCGCGTCTTCGGGCGTGGTCGTGACATCCCGCGCGGGGAAGGACAAGCACAATTAATGTCTTTGTGGTTGAGTTTGTGCTTTGTCAGCACAAGAGTCTCTCGCGAGCAGGTTGAA
>JADZDZ010000300.1 GCA_020850785.1 Candidatus Sumerlaeota bacterium
GAGATCGTCAGTTCGCTGCCATAAATGGGCGTGTTCGGCGGCAGCTGTGGAATGATGTAGGGGAGTGCGCCCACATGATCCTCATGGGCGTGGGTGAGCACGATTCCAACGAAGTTGTCGATGCGTTCCAGCAGGTAGGTGATGTCTGGAATCACATAATCAACGCCGAGCATGTCCTCGTCGGGCAGCATCTGGCCGCAATCAACCATGAGGATTTCGCCGTTGAATTCGAACAGCATGCAATTCATGCCGATTTCGCCAACGCCGCCGAGCGGCATCACGCGCAGGGCGGCGTTGTTTGGCTTCAGATTTTCGAGCGTGGGGAGGTTTTTGCGGTCGGTGAGCATGGCGGAGTGTGGGGTGTTATGCTTCATCAGTGAGGGTGATACAAGCCGAATGGAGCGTGTGGCGCGCGGCGGACAAAACGCGCCTTGAAATTGGTCCGCCCCATGCGCGAGGATTTCGCGCGATGGTTGCCGAACGAACAAAGAATCTGATGCTGGGTGTGGCGGTGTTGGTGGTGATGATCGCCGGGGCCAGCGCGGGATTCTTTCTTCGCGTTCGGAAGCTGGAGCCGAAGGGGAGCGAGCTGACGGCCACGGCGGAGGCTGCGGGGAACCTGAGGATCGGCGATCGTTTTCCCGACATTGCTCTGGCAGGAGCGGACGGAAAGGTGATTGCGGTGAAGGACCTGCTGGATGGCAGCCACTTTGTGGCGGTGAATTTTCACCATCCGGACTGCCCCTGCGCCGCGAATTGCGGGAAGCTGATCAGTGCAATGGGGCAGGCTGGTTATGAGGACGTGCGCGTGCTTGGAATTCTCGCGACGGGATGGGATGATCCGCGCGTGATTGCGGCGCTGGACAAGCAGCGGGAGGAAGGGATCGTGACGTTCCCCATCGTCTACGACAAGGATGGCGCGGTGCGGCGGCTGCTGGGCGCGAAGCACACGCCGGAGCTGTGGTTGTTGGACAAGGATGGCCGCATTGCATTCTATGGCGCGCCGGAAAATACGCTTTTCCCCGATGCGCCGGGTCATCGAAACCTCCTGCGGGAAGCCGTGGATGCGCTTCGCCGCGGCGAACGGCCTGCGGTGACGCGGTACGAACCGTTCGGGTGCGAGATTGAATAGCATCGACCGCGAAAAAAAGATTCGCGTGGCGGAATGCCACGAAGGCAGTGAAGAACCAAATCTCAATAACTGAATCCAGACACTCATTTCAATCATGGCAAAAAAACAAGCACGACGCATTGCAGTGATCATGGCCGGCGGTTCCGGCGAACGATTCTGGCCGCTGTCGCGAGCCAAGCGGCCGAAGCAGTTGCTCAAGCTGACGAGCGAATCGGAAACGCTGCTGGAGGAGGCGGTGAACCGCATCCTACCGCTGAGTCCCGCAGAGAATGTGTACGTGGCGACGTCGCGGACTTTGGCACCGGCGATTGCGAAAGCCGGACTGGCCATCCCGAAGGAAAACATCCTGGCGGAACCGATGAAGCGGAACACGACGGGGTGCCTGTGCTGGGTTGCGGCGCAGTTGTCGGCGCGCCTGCCGAAGGAGGACCCCGCCATCGCGATCCTGACGGCGGACCACTTGATCGGAGAGAAGGCAAAGTTTCGCGCCTGCGTGAAGTCCGCGCTGCAAGCGGCGGAAGCGCACGATGCGCTTGTGACGATCGGGATCAAGCCGACGCGGCCGGAAACCGGCTACGGCTACATCGAAACGAAGAAGCGCAAGCGCGGCGACAACAGCGTGGCGGTGGACGTCGTTCGCTTTTGCGAGAAGCCGAGCCTTGAGCAGGCGGAGAAATTTCTCGCCAGCGGCAACTACACCTGGAACAGCGGAATGTTCTTCTGGCGCTTGAGCGCGTTCCATCACGAACTGGATCAGGCAACGCCCGATGCTGGATCAATCAAGCGCAGGATGGGCGCGTTGGTTGGGGAGGGAAAGACGCGGGCGGCGGAGAAGTTGTTTGCGGAGCTGCCCGATATTTCCATCGATTATTCGCTGCTGGAAAAGAGCGCCCACGTGATGATGGTGGAATCAACGTTCCCCTGGGACGACGTGGGCGCATGGGATGCGCTGGAACGTTCGCGCTCCCGCGATCACGATGGCAACGTGGTCAGCGGCGCGCCGGTGCTGCTGGACACGCGCAATAGCATCGTGCTCAACGAGGCCCATCATCGCATCGCCGTGGGCGTCATCGGCATGGAGAACGTGGTCGTCATCGTGAGTGACGATTCCGTTTTGGTTGTGCCGAAGGACAAGGCGCAGGAAGTGCGATTGGTGGCGCGGGAGTTGAAGAAACGCGGCGCAAAGCAGGTCTGAGGCCCCGCGCGGAAGGTCTCAGGGAAACAACCGTCAGCGTGATGGCATTGAACCGGATGATTTCCTGCTGGTTCGGCGGCGTATGGAAATTATCAAGAGATGTTTCGGGATAAATGCAGTAGCCGAACCTGACGCGGGATAACGTAGGAATTCTTTCGCACATTTGATTTGGGGCGTGGTTTCCGGCTTTGGGAGATTGGGTTTGCGAACTCACTCTCTTAAAACAAAGGAACCACGCTGATGGAAGGATCGAAGGTTGAAGCCGGCAAGGAAGCGGCACTCTCCGGGGACATTGAAGTTAACGAGGAGCAGATTCGCTCGCATCTTCAGCTTTTGCCCGCGATCGATTCCAGCAGTCGCGTGACTTCCTCGCCCAGGCGGTCGGTGCGTTGGACCTTCTCGAAGGAAAATTTCGGTGGCAGTTTCGGCAGTGTCGCAATCTTTCCTTCCAGGTAAGCCAGCTCCAACGCGCGGACGATTTCCGGCAGCAGCGCCGTGGCGCGCTTTGCGGCGGGTGTATCGCCATATTCGTTTAGGATCAGTGTCACGTATTTCAGCGAGCCTTCAAAGTTCTGCTGGAAGTAATCGCGTTCCGCCTGCTGGAAGATGACCTCCGCCTGATAGGGGCGCGCTTCCACTTCCCGTCTGCTGGCGCGGGTGGCCAGTTCCTCCAGCTTGCGCGCCTCCGCAGACAGCACGCTGCCGTGGTCGGGATTCGTCAGGATCACCTGTGTGCGCCGTGTGACCTCTGCGATGTTTCCCTGCTTCATGAACGCCTGCGCTTCCTCCAGCAGCTTCGTGTCGCGCTCGCGGCGCGCATTCGTCAATGCTTCATCGCTGACGTCGCGCAGGTTTGGATTTTCGCGCGTGCGGTTGAAGATCAGCATCGCCTCATCGAGCAGATTGTTTTCCGCGCACCAACGCCCATGATTCAGGAGCGCGAGCGGGTCGCTTTCATCGCCGAGGCGCTTCATGGCCTCCGCGTGGAAGGCGTCATTGCGAAGCTTTTGCAGCCTCGCGTCGCGGTGTTCTTCTGGGATTGATTCCGCCAGTTCATATGCCCCGACAGGATCATCGTGATCGAGCCGGTCATTCACTTCGTCCGCGACGAGCTCCAGTTCCGCGGCCATGACTTCCACGGGGAAGATGCGCCTGATGGGAAGAAGTGCCGCGCGTGCCTCGCCGAATTTTCGGTTCTCCCGCGCCCAGCGTTTCATTTCATCGATGGTGAAGATGGTGCGATTGCGCGCGATTTCAGGAACCTTGTCCCACAGGTCGTGCGCGATGATCTCGAAGGCCAGCGCGTAATCGTGCCGGTCGCGGGCCGCCGCCGCGCGTGAAAGGTTCGCCAGTGGAATTTCGGGCGATGATTCATCCCCGGCGATGCGGCGGATTTTTTCAACACATGCAAGGGCGCCTTCAAAATCACCGCGTGCCAATTGCCTGCGCACCAGCACCCGCATGAAGTCCATGGCCCACACGCGCACCATGGGGTCTGCGCCGATGGCCTCCGGCTTCACGCGATCAAGCAATTCCGCCGCCGTGTCCCAGTCATCCAGCGTGCGAAAATTCTGGGCCGTTTGAATCAGGGAGCCCGTTGTGAGGAGGTCCGTTTCGACGAGGGCATGAAGCGAGCGCCGCAGGGCGATCTTGTCCTGCTCGCGTGCGGATTCGATGGCGCTCTTGATCGTCGGTGCCGCGCGGTCGAGCACTCCCTGCGCATCCGTTCGCGGCGCGCCTTCCTCCAGCGCGGCCTTCAGTTTCTCCACGCCCTGCACAACGTCACGGCGGCGAAAGGCCTCCTCTGCGCTTTGCAGCACGTTGATGTGTTCCGCAACCTTCTCCACGGAAATCACGGAGGTCGCGCTCAGGCGGCTAACCATCCCTCCCGATTCCACGACAACGCGGTTGCCGTCGCGTGAGATCACGCGCCCTTCTATGACGCGTCCATTCGACAGCGTAATTTTGTCCGCGCGCGCTGTGCAGACGAAGCAAAGCGCGGGAAGCGTTACAAGCCAGAGGAATTTGCGAAAGATAATCACGGCCGGGATTGCTCAGGAACGCCGCGCGCCCCACGCATAGGATAGCAACATTCCACCGGCCACGATGATGAGGACGGCCTGAAGGATTGTCATGGGAATTTGCAGGACCGCCGTGGTTCCGTGCACGCCGAATCCGAAGTGCAGGTAAATCGCGCCCACAAAGGCCAGCATGAAGAGGTAGCCATCGACGAAGAACAGCGTTCTGTCATGATCCTCCCCGTTCCTGATCAGGTGCTGCTGATAGAAATGCTCGCGATGGGCTTGCAGCAGGTTCTTCCCCTGAATGCCCCGCCGGATCATGGTCGCCAGAACGTCAAAAATGAAGAGCGAAACAATGATGACAAAACCGATGAAAGGCCGAGGAAAATTCATCGGCATTTGGGTGATGTGAATGCCAAGAAGCCCCAGAAACATGCCGATCATCTGGCTGCCGCAATCGCCCATGAAGGTCTTTGCCGTCGGAACGTTGTGCTTCAGGAAGCCGTCGCTGGCGCCATAGAGCGCGGCGCAAAGCGGCAGCAATGTCTCCCCCCCGCCAAATCCCACAAGGCCGAGGAATGCGCCAATGGACGCAATCTCCGCGAAGCGTCCCGCAAGGCCGTTGATCCCATCCATGAAATTGACCGCGTTCATCATCACCAGAAGCCACGCGGTGGTGAGCGCGACGCCCGCCACCGGCGGCAGTGCCGCGACGCTCGCCATGCCGGGAAGGTGAATCCGTTCGATGCGCATCCCCATCAGCGGAGGAATGATTGCAATCACGGCCTGCGCCGCGAGTTTCTTCAGCGCGCCCATTCCCTTCACATCATCCACGAAACCCAGCGCAAACGCCGCGTAGGTCGCGCCCACGAAGGCCGCGAATTTGATCCACCCAAACCATTCGGAGTTGCCGGACGTCAGGCGCAGTTCCGCAGGCATCACCTGCGGCGTGGCAAGCATCGCCGCGACCACGACGAATCCCGCCGCCAACCCCGCTGCGATCCCGATACCTCCAAGGCGCGGCGTCGGCGTCGTGTGGCTGCTGCGGTCGTTCACGTCCGCCAGCGTCCCGCGCCTTCCCGCCCAGGCAATTGACCAGCGCGTGGCAAAATCTGCGATCAGCCGCGCCGCGAATCCGATCAGCAGCAGCAGCGCCGCGACCCTTACCAGATAAATGAGATTAAAAGTCACAACACGCGCGGCACTTGGGGAAGTGCATCACCAATTGGAAGTGATCTGGCTTAGTTGCAGCAATTCACCGGCATCGATGATTTCCGCGCGGTGACTGAACAACATCCAAAGCGTATAGCTGTGAAATTCGTCTGCGTTGCCGAACGGCTGCGGGATGCCGGTTCCTTCCTTCAGAAGAGTCTGGGCCGTGTGGCTCAGCACCGCGTCCGGGGCGCGCTTGGAAAGCATGTCAACAAACTCATGGAGAACCGGCGACTCCTCTCCGGCGCTTGTGGGCAGCAGGCTTGAAAACTCGAAGCTCTTCACGCTGAAGCGATATTCCTTCATCGGCTCCGATCCCAGAATTGTCACGAACATGTCGTTCCCAATGCGACCGCAATTGATCAGACTGATGTCATCCCAGCGGATGCGCTTCGCTGTGTTTGCAAGATTCAGTTTCAGTCCCTGATCACGCGTCTCGGCACTCACCACTTCGTAGTGCTCGTAGGGACGAAGCTGCCTTGGCACGCTGACGAAGACCAGCGACTGGCGGCACTCCTTCACAAGCGGCGCGATTTCGAGCACTTCCTGCAAGGTCAACTCGTCGTACAGCAGCCCCTTCTTGCGCAGCACCTTCTTGTTCGCGACGCTCGGTTCGATCTGTTCACGCTTCGCGATGAATTCCGCCACCGACTCCAGATGAATGCGCTTGTTCAGCGGCAGGATGAGCGCGAATTGCGCGTCGCGCAGGCGATGATAGCGCGCTTCCGGCGTCTCGTGCTCCGGCGGCGAATAGCGCTTCGAAACCTTCTTCGCGTGCGGCGGGGGAAACTTCTTGTTGTCTGGTTTGCTCGCGGGTGCGCTGTGCTCCTCCTTTGCTGAAATCAACGGCGCAGGCGGCGCGGGCGGAGGCGGTGCCATCGGCGGCGCGGCGGCCTGCGGCTGGGGAGGAAATGGCTGCTGCGGTGGCACCTGCCCCGGATGCGGGTAGTAACCCGGCGGCATTGGCTGGCCGGGAAACTGCCCCGGCATCGGCGTGATCATGTAGCCCGGCGGCGGCGCATAGAATCCCGCGGGCGGTGTGATCATGTAGCCCGGCGGAGGAATATACGGCGGATAGTAGGCCGGTTGTCCCTGCGGAGGGGCCTGCGGTGGCGGCGTCACGCCCACACCGGGGCGGATCGGCGGCGTCGGCGGCAGGTCCGATCCGACCAGCACGTCCTCCGTCGGACGCAGTTGCTCCTTCGATCTTCTTTTTTGAGGCGGAGTTTTTTCCAACTCCTCCAACGGCTTTGCTTCGGACCAAATATCCAAGGGTGGCGGCAGGGTGTTCGCCTCCACCGATGCACGATCCTGACGATTGCGCGAAGGCGGCGTCGGTGTTTTCTGCACCTTCCACTCCATGCTGATATTCTGTGGTCCGCTGTCCTTCTTTTTCTTCTCCGGCGCGGGCGTTGCCACGCGCAGCCCCGGCAATTCGATCTTCGAATCAACCACGGGGAGCGGTGTGAAATTTGGCACTTCGATGCGATCGTTGCTTGCCAGTTTGATCGCCCGTCGCCGCGTATCGGGGGGAAGTCGCGAAAGCATGTCGTCGATCTCGACGCGATCGCTCTTCGTCGCGCCCACCTCGATCAGGCGCTCGAAGTGGTCCATGCACAACTCGTAACGCTTCAGCTTGAACGCCAGCGTCCCCGCCGACTTCAATGCCGCCGCCAGGGACACGTGCGTGGGTTGGAACTTGATGAGCAGTTGAAATGCCGCCAGCGCCAGTTCATCCTGATGCCCCGCCTCCAGCAGGCGCGCCAGATCAAACTGCACCGGTTCACGAAGCACGAAATCTTGATCGTGCCGCAACACCGTCTGGTACAATTCCGCCGCGCGATCCGCCTCCTGCCGGAAGATCGCCTTGTTCAACTCGGCCACCTTCGCCTGCACATCGGGCGGTAACATTCGTCGTTCCATGTCACGAACACCTGCGAAATGATGCTTCTGAAACTTGAGCGTCGGTGCACAAGCCACCGACTAGCAAGGTTAAACACGCAATTTCGGGAGACTCTGGAGATTCCGGGATGAAACCTAGGGGTTCTTCCTAGGCGCGGGCTGCAAAGTAGAGATACCCGACGGACCCTGACCCGCCGGCGTCGTAGCGTTCCGCGCGCAGAATCCTGCCTCCCGCCTCTTCCACGGCCCTCGTCACTTCCGCCGGCGAAATGGAGTTCATCTGGATCGGTGACAGATTGAACTTCCGCATCAGCCACGCCGGCGAAAATCCAATGCCTCGCATTGCAACGTAGGCGATCCGTCGCGGGTTCAACCGAACGCGCAGGTTCCTTTCGGAGGGAATCTGGAAGACCGCGATCCCACCCACCTTCAGCACTCGGATGAACTCGGAAACGTAGCTCAGGATCGCATCGCGATCCGGCACGTGTTGCAGCACGATGTTTGTATAGACAAGATCAAATTCGCGATCGGGAAAGACCTTCAGGTCGGCCGATGTGTTGTGAACGAAGGTGCAGTTTCAGCTGCTTCGCTTCCCTGCGAACTCCTCCGCCCGCCGCAGCATGCTCGATGAAATGTCCAGCCCCACGACGTGATCGTATTTTTTCGCCAGCGCAAACGTGAGCCGCCCCACTCCGCATCCGAAATCGAGCGCCTTCCCGCGATGCTTGGGAAGCGCAAACGGCACAAGCTGCTGGTCGTGCAATTTTGCAATGTCGGAAACGCCGGTCGCAAAAAACTCCTCGGGGTCCCAGCCGCCGTGGCGCTTCTGGGCATCGGACAACACCGCCCACAGCGGGTCCTCCTCGCCGAGCAATTCCCAATCCTGCTGGTGTGATTTGAGCGTGTCGGTCACGGTCGCTGGCTGAGGCGTGTCACGCGCCGCCGCTGGAATAGACCAACTCGTCCACCTTGCGGCGCAGCCGCGTGGAGGTCGTGCCGTCGATGCTGTGCCCCATGTTCACGCAATGCGTGCAGGAGCAGCGCGATTCGCGGATCCATCGCCGCTGATCGACCGCCTTCGGCGACAGCCAGACCTTCTTCCAATCAAGTCCCTGTTTCCGCAGGTCCCCCACCTCATTCAGCAATTCGCAGAATCGCACGCGGCCATCGGGTTCGATCACCGCCAGCGCAATTCCCGCCTGGCACTTCGCGGGAATTTTTCCCGTCGTGATGTGCTCCCGCTGGAAGCGATACACGTTGCGGATGTAGGACAGCCACAGCGCCCGCCATTCCGGGAAGCGCCGCGCATAGAGCTCCGCGTTCAACTCCATCGACATTTTCACCACGCGGTCGAACTGCTCCGGCGTTGGCGGGAACAGGTTCGGGTCCTTCGGCGTTCCCCGCAGGCACTCGAACATCATGCCGTCGATTTCATCATGCTGCTTCAGGTGCGCGGCCATCTCCTCGATTTCCGCGATGTTCTGGTTGTTGATGCAGGTCAGCGTCATGATGCGCAGGTTCGGCTTCGGGCCCTCACCGCGTTCAAACTTCGCCTGCCGCGCCGCACGCAATTCGCCCAGCACGCGCATCGTCTCCATGCTGCGCTTCCAGTTTCCCGGAACGCCGCGAAGGCGATTGTGCGTTTCCTCCAGCCCGTCCAGTGAAAGTCCAACCGTGAAAATCACGTTCGGAATTTCGTCCAGAATTCGCGAGGCCACTTCCTCCACGCGTTTCGGAAGCAGGCCGTTCGTCGGCATGTCGATGGAGATGATGCCGCAATTTTTCGCGAAGATTTTTGCGATCTCCAAGATCTCCTTTCGCATCACCGGCTCGCCGCCGCTGAACAGCAGGTGGTTGAAACGCGGCATTGTCTGCGTCAGCGTTTCAAGTTCCTCAAGCGTCAGTGCCTTTTCGTCCGCGTCGTTCAGGTTCTTCCAGTAGAAACACGTCTCGCACCGCGCATTGCAGCGCGTCGTCGTGAAGAACGTCACAACCTTCAACTGGTCCACCAGCGCGGGATCGGAATCCGGGTCGGTCTTCTTGTCTTCAATCAATGAAAGCAATTTTGCCCTCGCAGTCCATGAAGGGTCACTGCGCCAGAGTTCCAAGTCAATCCCACGATGAACGCCTTTGCAAGGCCCACCGTGCTCAAATCAGGGCGCCAAAGATCAGGCCCAGGAACGACCGGAACACCCCTTGTTCCTCGCCCGATTCGAAGGATTCACCCACTTGGTTCACCGCGCGCTGTGCGTCGTTGTACAGCGTCGGGTCGTTGACCAGCTTGCCAAGGGTGCCGTCGCCGCGGTTGATCTTGGAGCTGACCTCGTTGAAGTTGTTCATGGTCGTTTCAAACTTCGGGCTGGCGTCGGACAGCGCGGCAATCAGCGACCGGAAGCCTTCGCGGTTTTCGCCCACCGCCGATTCCACCTGCTGCGCGGCGCGCTGGAGGTCCGTCATCAACGTGCGCGCCTCGTTCGCCACATCATCCTTGTAGATCAGCGCGCCAAGCGTCCCTTCGCCCGACTTCACCTTCGCTGCCGCATCGCTGGCGGTATCCGCGAAGGTCCTGATCTTCTCAAACAAATCCTGGTTTGCGTACAGTGCGCCGATGGTTCCCTGACCGGACTTCATGAACTCCGTCATTTCGTTCATGCGGTCCGCCAGCACCTCCACCTTCGGCCCCACGCGCGCGAAGGACTCGCTCGTTGTCTTGATGTAGCCCTTGTTCTCGTCAATGACGGCGTTGATCTTGCCCAGCGTTTCCGCCTGGTTTGCATCAAGGCTCGTGATGAGTTTTTCCGTCTTCGTGCTCAGGCTGCTCACCGTCGCCAGCACCTCGTCGAGGCTTGGTGTTTCCTCCGTGTTGATCGCGTCCCCGCGTTCAAGGTAGGCCAGTTGTTCCGGCCCCTGTTCCACGGAGATATTGATCACGTTCCCGCCCAGCAGACTGCTTACCTGAATCTTCGCCGTCGCGTTCTTCGGAATCTTGTATTTGTTTTCAATCTGAAGGACTGTTTGAACGCGGTAGATGCTCGCATTCCAGTCCATGCTCTTCACCTTGCCGATGGGCACGCCGCGAAGCGTCACGCGCGTGCCGGGTTCCACGCCGCTTGCCTGACGGAAGTTCGCGATCAGTTCATACTGCGTCTTGAAGATCGACCCCTTGCCGACCTGAAGGCTCAGGCCGAGCGCAATAAGCACGGCAATGGTGAAGAAAATGCCGACGCGGATGGCGAGGGGGGAGTTGGATTGCATGGCTTGTCGATCCTGATTCGTGGCGGAAAGGGGAGTTTCCTGATTGGAGGCGGAGACCGTGCCAGAGGTCAAGACCTCACCGGACAGTTGACCGCCCCCACCTCCATGGCGACCATCGTGCGCATGACGGTCACGATCAACGGCGAACGGCAAATTCTTGGCGATCAGACGCTGGCGGAGCTGCTGGCGTCGCTGGCCCTGCACGAGCGCCGCTGCGCCACCATGGTCAACGGTGAAATCGTGAAGCGCGTGGACCGTGCAGGCCGCCTCCTCCGGGATGGCGACGAAGTGGAGATCATTTCAATGGTAGGTGGTGGTTGATGGCAATTCAGGCAAGTAGGAACGGAGCGGGGGCAACCTGCACGGGAAGCACGCTGGCCGATGCGCCGCTCGTCGTCGGGCCGTACACGCTGAACTCGCGAATGATTGTCGGCACCGGCAAGTTTGAAAACTTCGACATCATGCGCGCGGCCCATCGCGTTTCCGAATCGGACATGGTCACCGTCGCCCTGCGGCGCGTGGACCTGAAGAATCCCGACAACAACATTCTCCGGTTCATCGACACACAGCAGATGACGATCCTGCCGAACACTGCGGGATGCTACAGCGTCGCGGAGGCGCTGCAGGTCGCCGAACTCATTCTTGAACTCGACCTGCCGAAGCTGATCAAGGTGGAGGTGATCGGCGATCAAAAGACGCTGATGCCCGACCCGCTCGGCACCCACGAAGTGACGAAGAAGCTCGCGGCGGAGGGCTGGACCTGCATGGCCTATTGCAGCGACGACATTGTGCTCTGCAAGCGCCTGGAGGAGGCGGGCGCCGCCGCCGTCATGCCGCTCGGTTCCCCCATCGGCAGCGGACGCGGCATCCTCAATCCGGGAAACATTCGCCTGATCAAGGAAGCCGCCCGCGTTCCCATCATCGTGGACGCGGGCGTTGGCACCGCCAGCGATTGCGCCCTTGCGATGGAACTTGGCATCGATGGCATCCTTCTCAACACCTGCATCGCGACGGCGAAGAATCCCGTCGCCATGGCGGCCGCATGCCGCGATGCCACGCGTGCCGGCCGCACGTCATTTCTGGCGGGCCGCATGGAGAAGCGCGCCTACGCCAGCGCAAGCTCTCCCATCAAGGACTTCTAGGCAATGAACGTAAACCACGATTTGAAGCGCCACCACGGCGTGAAAAACGTCCTGCTCGATATTGATGACACGCTGTGGGAGAACAACATCTTCTTCCTTCAATCCCTTGAATGGCTTTGCGGCGAGGCGCGCCAGCTTGGCATTCCCGATCGTGCCACCACCAGCATGCTCAACCAGTGGGAAACGTTCAACATCCGCTGGAAGGGTTTCGGCTACGACAGCTACGAGTCATCGCTTCTTCTCACGACAGGCATGATCGCCCGCCGGGCGGGACGCCTCGACCTTCACGCGGGGCTTCGCACCAAGGCCCTCGCCTGGACCACCTTCCTCAAGTCCCATCCCATTCAGTGGCGGCCGGAGGTTGAAAAGAGCCTTCCGCTGCTCACAAAAAAATTCCGCACCATCATCGTCACGAAGGGAAACCCGAAGGACCAGATGGGGAAGGTCGAACGCTGCGGCCTGAAGCACATTTTCGACGCCGCGGAGGTTGTCCCCCACAAGCACAAATCCTGCTACTTGGACGTGATGAAGAAGCACAACCTGAAGGCGGAGGAGACGGTCATGGTCGGCAACTCCCCGCGCAGCGACATCAACAACGCCAAGCGCGCCGGCCTTCGCACGATCTATGTCCCGCATCCCAAAACCTGGTATCGCGAGATGGAACCCATTCTTTCCGACGCCCCCGTAACCGTGGAGGTCGAACATTTCGGGCAGGTGCTTCAAGTGCTGGAGCCCTGATGCTGAATCGCTTGATTCGCCATCAGGGCAAAGTTTTAGTCGTTTTGTTGCCGCCCAATCGCTTTCCCCTATCCCTCCGCCACCCTCCTCCCCTCATCATCACTGTCATTCTCGATTTCGACAGAATGGCGCGATGATTTCCCAGAACAACTACCTCCGCTCCTTCATGGAGCATCATGCTTACACCGGGCTCACGTATGATGACGTCTCGCTGGTAACGCAGTACGCGGACTTCCTGCCGTCGGAAACGGATTTGCGAACGCGCCTGTCGCGCGGCATCACGCTCAACATTCCCTTTGTCTCCGCCGCGATGGACACCGTGACGGAAGCGCCCATGGGCATCGCAATGGCCTTGGCGGGTGGGATGGGCATCATTCACAAGAACCTCGAACCACCGGCGCAGCGCACCGAAGTCAAGCGCGTGAAGTATTACCTCAACGGCTTCCTGATCAAGGCGCGCACCATCACGCCGGAGCTGACCATTGCCGACGTTGAGCGCATGAAGGAGGAGAAAGGCTTCGAGTTCAGCAGCTTTCCCGTGCTGGACGAAAATCGCAAGCTGCTGGGGATCGTCACGGGGTCGCAATTCCGCTACGCCGCGTCGCAGAACATGCTGATTCGCGACATCATGGTGACGAACATGGTGGTCTCAACGCCGGACACGACGCTGCAGCAGGCCTATGAAATTCTTCTGCGCCACAAGATCAGCATCCTCCCCATCGTCGAGCCTGACGGCACCTTCCGCGGGCTCTACACGTTCAAGGACGTCAGCCGCATCATTCGACGCGAATCACCGCTGCAGTGCGTCGATGAGAAATATTCGCTGCGCGTGGGCGCGGCTGTGGGCCCTGCGGATCACGCGCGGGTGGAATGCCTGCTGGAAACGAATGTCGACGTGCTGGTTGTGGACACCGCCCATGGCCACTCGAAGGGCGTGATCGACATGGTCAAATGGA
>JADZDZ010000301.1 GCA_020850785.1 Candidatus Sumerlaeota bacterium
ATCGATGAACTCAATCAACTTCAACGAAAGCGGCGTTCCCGCGTTTTCGTTTCCATGAATCGTTGCCAGAATGAGGATCGTTTCCGGCCCCTTCCCCAGCGTGACCATGCGGATGGGACGCCCATCCACGGATTTTCCGATCTCCTCGCCGCGTGCGCGCAGCGGATCGACGCGCAGATACTCCGGCCCGGTGCTCGCGCAGGCCACCATCAGCATCGCGATGGCCGCCAGACAGAACAGGCCGAAACGAATTCCTCCACGCCGTGCGCTGATCAACTGACCTCCACCACCCGCAGGTAATTCGTGTGGCGTGTTTTTCCGATGGGAACGCCGCCCAGCACGACCACGCGCTCCCCCGCGCTGACAAGTCCGTTATCCTTCGCGACGCGCACGGTTTCCTTCACCAGCGCATCGGTGTTGCTGATGGCGAGTTCCTCCGTGGTGAGCTCGCGCATCAGGCGCGGCGTCACGCCCCAGGCAAGGCACATCCAACGCAGGGCTGCGGGATCGGTCGAGCACGCAAGGATCGGCATCGACGGCTTGTAGCGCGACACATGGAAGGCGCTGTAGCCAGTCTGCGTGGGAACAAGGATATGATGCGCGCGCAGTTGTTCCGCAACCTGCACCGCAGAGTGGCAAATCTTGTTTGTGGTGTTCGGCGTGCCCCCCTCTTCATCCACGTCGTGGAAATCGCGCGTCGGCTTCAGGTCGCGCTCCGCCTCCCAGGCAATGTTGTTCATCACCTGCACCGCATCCACGGGATATTCCCCCGCAGCGGTTTCGCCGGAAAGCATCACCGCATCGGTGCCATCCATGATGGCGTTGTAGACGTCGCTCGCCTCCGCGCGCGTGGGGCGCGGGCAGGTCGTCATCGATTCAAGCATCTGCGTCGCGGTGATGACGGGTTTTGCCAGGCGATTGCACAGGCGGATGATGCGCTTCTGGATCGCGGGCACCTGCTCCAGCCAAAGCTCAATTCCCAAGTCGCCGCGTGCAACCATGGCGCCATCCGCCGCGCGGATGATTTCCTCCAACCGCTCGACGGCTTCCTTCTTTTCAATCTTAACCAGCAGCGGCGCCACGCGGCCAAAGCTCTTCATCGCCTCCCGCGCCATCACAAGGTCATCGGGTGAGCGCACGAAGCTGAGCGCCACCATGTCGGCCCCGTTCGCCAGCGCAAAGCGCAGGTCCTCCCGATCCTTCTCCGTCAGCGCGGGGATCGGCAGCTTCGTGTCCGGCAGGTTCACACCCTTGCGCGACTTCAGCACGCCGCCGTTCACCACCACGCAATGCACATCCGCGCCCGCAACATTCTCCACGCCGAAGTGCAGGCGTCCGTCATCCAGCAGGATGCTGTCGCCCGCCTTGGCCACCTCGTGGAAGCCGGCGAAATTCACGCTGAAACGATTGCCGGTGCCATCCGCCGCCTCGGAAGTGAGCGTCACCTTCTCGCCTTCCGCCAGCTTCGCTTCGCCCCCCTTGATTTCACCGAGGCGCAGCTTCGGCCCGCACAGGTCCGCAAGAATGGCCAGCGGTCGCCTGATCTCCTCCGAGACCTCGCGAATCAGCGTAATCCGCGCAAGGTGTTCGGGATGCGTGCCGTGGCTGAAGTTGAGACGAAAAACATCGGCCCCCGCATTCGCCAACGCGCGAATCGTGTTTCTATCTGACGACGAAGGGCCGAGCGTGCAGACGATCTTGGTGCGGACGGATGCCGCGGCGCGGTTCGGGTGGCGGAGCATTTCCCATTTGATGCGGTGCTGCGTACTGCCGGGCAATAGGGAACGGCAGTCCTTGCACCCGGTCCCCGTGAATTTCCTTTTTCTGCGGGAACCACTTGCGTAAGGTTGTCGCATCCCCAAGGTTCGATAAAGATGCGAGTCCTTCTGCTGCTCGATGATTATCAAGTCACCCCCTTTTCGGAGGCGGTGCTGGATCATTGCGAACGCTGGAAGCCGATTCGGCAGTTGGTAATGTCCTGCGTGGCGTTCGGACCGCCGGGGCCGCTGGAGGACCGCCTGCGAAAGGTTGGCGTCGGCACGCAATCAGTGACCGCAAGCAGCATTCGCGACGTGCTGAACCTCAAGAAGGCAGGCGATGGGTTCCTTTACCGCCGGGACCGTCCGGACCTTGTCCTTGCCTTCTGCCGCTGGCCCGCGATGGAGGCGCGCCTCTTTCACGGTGGAAATCCCTACGTGCCGATGGTCCTCAGCACTTGCGATGACGGAAAGGCTTCGGCGCAGTCGTTCGCAGTCCGCATGGCCGCGACGTTTTGGGAACGCCGCACGCGCGACCGCATTCGCAGGATCGTCGTGCCGACCATGCGCGCGAAGAAGGCGCTGCTGGCGCGGGGAATTTCCGAGGACAGCATTACGCGCATCGCACCCGGCGTGAATGCCGTGGAGGCGTATCCGCTGCCGGATCACAAGCGCGACCGCTATCGCATGCTGATGGGATTGGGGCACGACGTGCCGCTGGTCGTCAGTGTCTGCCCGCTGGACGATCCCACTATTGATGATCTGATCGCGATCATGCAATCCGTGACGAGGCAGCTTCCCGACGCGCGGCTCTTCATCTTCGGCGAAAGCTCCCGGCGCGAGGCCGTGCGGGAGAAGATCGACAAGGCCGCCCTTTCCTCCTCCATCACGCTCATTGGAGCGATGTCCACAATCCATGCAAAGATTTTCTCCGCTGCGGACGTGGCGCTCCACACAACGGCGGATGGCAACGGCTACACACTCATCGCGGAGGCCCAGGCTTGCGAGACCGCCGTCGTCGCCTATCGCAACACGTCCGCCGAAGAGTTGATTATCGACGGACAGACGGGCCTTCTGGTGGAGCGCGGCAACCACGCGAAGGCGGCGGAGGCCGTGGTCGCGCTGCTGAATGACCACGATCGCCGGAAAACGCTCGGAGCGGATGCGCGCGCATTCGTTCTGGAGCATCATGAGGCCACAAACAGCGCGGAAAAATACGTTCGGCTCTGGCAGGAGGTCGCACCGGATGCCGATTGGAAAACCACCACTGGTTCCATTTCACTGCAGGAATTGAATGAGATCAAGGAAGACGCGGAATCGCGCATGCGCACTCCCCTGCCGGCAAAGCGCAGCGGGCTGGGCAAGTTGTCTTGACCTGATTCCCCGCGGCTTCATCGTTTTGCGCAGGCATCATCCGTGACGTCCAACGCAACAGACCAACAGCAACGTCCGCCGCGCCCCAAAAAGGGGGAGGCCGTGGAGGTCGCATTCGACGCGCTCGCCTTCGGCGGTGCCGCACTGGGACGCCGCGAAGGCTTCGTGATCTTCACAAAGTACGCCGCACCCGGCGACCGCGCCAAAGTTCGCATCCACCATGCCAAGAAGAACTACGGCGAAGGGGAGTTGGTGGAACTGTTGCAGCCCTCGCCGGACCGCATCGCCCCGGTCTGTCCCCTGTTCACGCATTGCGGTGGTTGTTCCTGGCAGCATCTTCCCATCGAAGTGCAGCGCGCCTGGAAGGAACGCATCGTGCGCGATTCCCTGCGCGCGATTCCCGGCGGCGAAGCCATCACGCTGCATCCGCTGGTGGCCAGCCCGGACACCTGGCGTTACCGCAACAAGATGGAATTCACCTTCGCGCGCTGGCCGAACGGCAGGCTCGTCGCGGGATTTCATCGGCCGGACAATTGGCGCGAAATTCTGGACGTGGAAAAATGCTGGCTCGCGCCGGAGCCGGTGGAGCGCATTCTGCGCGCCGCCGTCGATGAGGGCGTTCGCCAGAACCTGACCGCCTGGAATCCGAAGACCCACGAGGGGACGCTGCGCCAACTCGTCGTGCGGCACAGCGTCGCAGAGGATGGCTTCCTTGCGCTGATCCTCACCGGTGATCGCGCGTTCGACTTCGGGAGCTTCGCGGATGCACTGATGCGCGCGGAACCGCGCTTGAAGGGGATCGCCTGGGGACTGAACGCCGGGCAGAGCGATGTGGCCCGCGCCAGCGACGTGCTGGAAACGCGCGGCGCCGACACGCTGGAGGAAAAGCTCGACGACTTCACCTTCCGCGTCTCCCTCGCCTCATTCTTCCAGACGAACACGCGCGGAGCCGCGAAGCTTTACCGCATCGTGCGCGATTCGCTTGAACTGACCGGGAAGGAGAGGCTGCTGGACGCCTACTGCGGCACCGGCACCATCGGAATTTTCTGCGCCAGCGGCGCGCGGGAGGTCTATGGCATCGAGTTGGTTCAGGATGCCATCCACGATGCGCGCGAGAACGCCGCGCGCAACGGCCTGCGCAACACGATGTTCATGGCCGGGGACATGCGCCTGGCGCTTCCCGCCATGATGAACGCCATCGAAGGCCGCATCGACCGCCTTGTGGTTGATCCGCCCCGCGGCGGGATGGAGCGCAAGGCGCTCGATCAACTGCTTGCGCTTCGTGCCCCGCGTATTGCGTATGTTTCATGCAACCCAACAACGATGGCACGCGACCTTGTTCCCGCAATTGAATCAGGCTACGCCGTTGAGTGCGTCACGCCCGTGGACATGTTTCCACAAACCTATCACGTTGAGTGCGTCGCAAAGCTGACCCTGAGGCAATGATCCGCGAACTCATCAAGCACCGGGAATTGGTTTTCACGCTCGTGAAGCGCGACCTGAAGGTGCGCTACAAGGCATCCGCCCTTGGCTTTCTGTGGAGCTTCGGCAAGCCGCTCTTCCTGATGATCATCATGACGGCGGTCTTTTCCCACATCGTCGGCATCAGGACGGAAATTCCCTACACGCTGCATATCCTGACGGCGCTGCTGCCGTGGTTGTTCCTGCAGGGGGCGATTTTCGAAGCGCAGAATTCCATCCTCGCAAACGCCAACGTGGTGAAGAAGGTTTATCTGCCAACCGCCGCCTTTCCCACCGCAGCGGTGCTCAGCAATCTGATCCACCTGCTGCTCGCGATGGTGATTCTGTTCTGCTTCATCGGCGGCTTTGCCTTCTTCTACGGCCCACAGCTTCTCCCCGGCTGGGAGATTATTTTTCTCCCGTTCCTGATTCTACTGCAAACACTGATGCTGCTCGGCATCGCCTACATTGTGGCGTCGCTCAATGTCTTCTATCGCGATGTGGGCTCCATCGCGGAAATCGTCGTGCTCGCATGGTTCTATCTGACGCCCGTCATTTACTCGATCCAGAAGGCCCGCGACCAGCTCAAGAGCATCACCGACTCCGACATCGTCTATTATTTGTACCTCTGCAATCCCATGACGCCCATCATTGTCGGCTATCGGCGCGTGCTTTACGGGCACTATTTGCGCGAGGTCCCCGAAGTCTACGACAGCACGCTGCTGACGGGACTTCTGGTCTCGACAGTGTTCACGGCCCTCGTGCTACTGATCGGCACGAAGCTGTTCGCGAAGCTCTCGCGGCGCTTCGCTGACGAATTGTAAGCCGAGGAGCCCCTTCATGCGCCCAGTCCTGCTCTGTTCCCTTTTGCTCGCTTCAAGCCTCATCGCCGGATGCTCCACCAACGGCGCGGCGGCAAAGCCCGTGAATACCATCGTTGCCACGCAGCAGAATTACAATGCGCGCGGCACGGCGTCCTACTACGGCCCCGGATTCGACGGCAAGAAAACCGCAAATGGCGAAACCTTCCGCAAGGATGCCATGACCGCCGCCCACAAGGACCTTCCCTTCAATACGAAAGTCCGCGTCATGAATTTGAAGAACGGGAAATGGGTCGTCGTCCGCATCAACGACCGCTTCGGCGGGAAGAAGGGGCGCATCATCGACCTCAGCGAGGGCGCCTTCAAGCAGATCGCGGACCTGAAGGAAGGCGTGATCAACGTGGAAATAAAACAAGTGGGGAATTGACGCGTCCCCGCCCGCGCAGCTTTCACGCGATCCGAATCTTCATCACCACTTTCTTAACGTGCGCATGGCCCATCAGGCGAATGCCCGGCTCATGCGCGTCGTCGGGAAAGAACACCGTGAACAATCCCGCCGTCACTTCGCACGGCGTGAAGGCCTGCGGCTGCTCGAAGAACATCACGTCCTTCTCTTCGTCGTAGTCGTTGGCGACCTCCAGATCACCCGCAGGCCGCCATCCCATGATCTCCCCGCCATCATGAACGTACTGGATGTCGATGTACTTCCGGTGCGCCTCGAACTTGCACTTTCCCATGGGCCGCGTGTCGTAGCCCTGCACCAGCGCAAACACGTTGTCACCATCGACGTCCACGCGCCCATCCGGCGTGGCGGGATCGAAACGCCGCAGGAATTCAAACGCCGCGTGAAGCCGCGTTCCCGGTTGCGCGTAGAGGTGGGCGTTCTTCAGGTGATCGATGATCATTCTATCCCCGCACGGCGCCGATCGTCATCAACGCCGCTTCCATCACGGCGTTTTCCACGGGCGTCGCCTCCACCTTGCCGGGTGCCTGCGGCACCATGTACTTCGTGGCCCCGCCGCGATTCTTCTTGTCGAACCTCGCCGCATCCAGCAGCGCACTCGTCGTGATGCCGCTACCCGCAGGAAGCCTGAGCGGAAGCCCCGCCGCGTCGATCAGCGCCACCAGCCGGTTGTGATCCGCCGCTTTCCAATGCGGGGATTTGTCCACGCCCGCGATTGATTCCGCGATCATCCCCAGCGCCACCGCGTCCCCGTGGCGAATCGTTCCATACTGGGCGCAATTCTCAATCGCATGCGCGACGGTGTGGCCGAAGTTGAGAATCTCGCGCAGCCCGCTTTCGCGTTCGTCCGCGCTGACAACCTGCGCCTTGATCTCGCACGAGCGCCGGATCGCGTGGCGCGTTGCCTTCGCGTCCAGATTGCGCACCGCGCCAATGTTCTCCTCCTGCCATGCGAGGAACTTTGGATCATCGATCACGCCATACTTGATGATCTCCGCAAGGGCGCTCACGCGTTCACCCGTGGGAAGCGTCTTCAACACCTCCACGTCGATCAGCACCAGCTTCGGTTGCCAGAATGCGCCGAGCAGATTCTTCCCGCGCGCGTGGTTCACGCCCGTCTTTCCGCCAACGCTGGCGTCAACCATCGCCAGCAGCGACGTGGGAATCTGCACAAAGTCCACGCCGCGCAGGTACGTTGCCGCCGCAAAGCCCGCAAGGTCCCCAATCATCCCGCCACCAAGCGCGATCACCACCGCATCGCGTCCCAGATTCAAGCCAAGCAGTTCGTCCCAGATGGCTTCAAGCTGCGGGACGCTCTTGCTTTCCTCGCCGCCGGGAATCGCCTTCGTGTGCACCTCGAACGCGGAATCCCGCAGCGACGCCGCAAGCGAATCCACGTACTGCTGCACGTTCGAATCAAAGACGATGAAGGCTTTGCGCCCACGCGCCACGTCGCGAATCAGTTTTCCCGCCCGCGCCAGCACTCCTTCGCCGATCATGATATTGTAGGAACGTTCGCCGAGCGAAACGCGGACAACGTCATCCGTACTCGCCTGCGTGTTGCCATCGCGGCGAAGGCGGGCCGCATTGATGAAGTCTTCAAACAACCCCGCAAACCGCGAATCAACCTCGTTGCTTCGCTCCGGATGCGCCTGCACACCAACCACCCATTGATCATCGCGCGATTCGATCACCTCGATGTACCCATCGGGGGCGCACGCGGTGGCTTTCAGGCTCGGCGCAAGCTCCGCCTCGCGAACCGCCTGATGATGGCGGCTGTTCGTCATTACCTGCTTCGCGCCGGACAACGCCCTTGCGAGGCGTGAATCCTGATCGGAAATGATCAGAGGATGGACCACGGATTGGTAGGATTTCTGGCCGGGTACCTGATAGGAGCGATGCCCCTTCATGTCCTGGATCAACTTGCCGCCGAAGGCGACGTTCAGCACCTGAAACCCGCGGCAGATTCCCAGCATGGGAAGTTTCGCTTCGCGCGCAATTTTGAACGCCTCGAATTCGAGCGCATCGCGATCGTGCTCGATCGTTTCCGTGCCGTTGATCGTCTCGCCGTAACGCCCCGGCTCAATGTCCACACCGCCGGAAAAAATCAGGCCGTCGATTTCCCCCGCCGCCGGCAGCGCATCACCGGGCCGCAGCGTGATTGCCTCGCCGCCCGCGCGCTCCACCGCCGTCACGTAATTCTGGTCCGTCGAATCGTCCTTCTTGGAGTAGGTGATTCCAATTCTGGGTTTCATGATTCTCGCTTCGCGCCCGTCAAAGTTTTCCCGCCAGCCGCCCGCGCACGTACTGCACCGCGCTGTCCTTCGGGATGTCCGATTGTTCCTGCGTCTTGAAGTTCTTCACGCGCACATCGCCGCGCTCCCACTCCTCGCCGCCCACCATGACAACATATTCCACGCCCAGCTCCGCGGCGTGCTTCATCTGCTTGCCGAGGTTCTTTGCCTGGTACAGGAAATCCGTGTGGATGTCCTGCGCGCGAAAAGCCTCCACGATTTTGAAGGCGTCAAACTTCACGCCTGAATCCATGTAGGCAACCATCACGCGCGGCGTCGGGAATGCGGGGATCGCCACCTTCTGCGATTCAAGCGCAAGCAGCGTGCGCTCGATGCTGGTGCCGAAGCCGACGCCCGGAGTCGAAGGCCCGCCAAGCTGCGCCACGAGCCCGTCGTAGCGCCCGCCGCCGCCGATCACCTTGATCGCGCCCTCCAGCGTATTGCATTCAAACTCAAACGCGGTTTTCGTATAGTAGTCCAGCCCGCGCACCAGTCGCGGATTCACTTCAAAGTTGATTTCGAGCTTCGTCAGACCCTGCTTCACTTCCTCAAAATGATCGATGCATTCCTGATTCAGGTGATCAAGGATCGTGGGCGCGTCCGCGAAAAGCTTCCTGTCATTCTCATCCTTGGAATCCAGCGCACGCATTGGATTCACATGCATGCGATTGCGCGAATCCTCGCTCATGCGGTCCTTGAACTGCTCAAGAAATTGAATCAGTTTCTCGCGATAGCGCGGACGGCATTCGCCATCACCGACGGAGTTGATCTTCACCGTGACATCGCCC
>JADZDZ010000302.1 GCA_020850785.1 Candidatus Sumerlaeota bacterium
GAACCTGTCCGTGCTGCCAGTGCATCCCCAGTACTCAGGGAAAAACGACGCCCTTGCGGCGGGATTCCGCTGGTTCCTGAACGACGCGAAAGCCCGTGGTGTGCGCTTCTGGCGGATTGATGACTGGATCAGGGAGAAAAACATCCAGCCGTAGGCCGTTCTCCCGATCAAACGTCCCTACTTTATTTCCTGCGTGTCGTCCGGCCCTTTTCCCATTTCCCTCTTCATGAAGTTTTCAAGGACGGAAATCACTTCGCGCGCTTCCTGAAAGCGTTCCTGCGGTTCCTTTTCCAACAGCATCTCGATGATGCTCCACAGCGTCGCCGGCGCTTCCGCGATGCGCACCGGCTCCGTGAATTGATGATGGTATGACAGCGATCCCTTCGTGAAGGGAGGCGCACCGCTGAGGAGCTCATAGAGCAGAATGCCAACGCTGTAGAGGTCGCTCGCGGGCGTCAGCGCAGCGGCGTCGAATTGTTCGGGGCTCATGTATAGCGGCGTGCCCACGACGGAGGTGCTGCCGCGTGTGCTTTCCGCGCCGAAGGCACCAGCCTCATACAACGACGCGATGCCGAAGTCGCTCAGCTTCACGCGGCCGGAGGACGTGAGAAGAATGTTCGCCGCCTTGATGTCGCGATGAAGGACACCCTCCTCGTGCGCGTGGTCGAGCGCGTTGCAAATTTCCAGCGTGATGCGAACGGCGTCGCGCACGGGAAGCCTTCCACCGTTCTTCTTCAGGTAGTGCGCAAGGTCGCCGCCGGAGACGAACTCCATGCTCAGGTGCTTGCGCCCACCCTCCTCGCCGATGTCGTGAATGCGGACGATGTTTGGATGCGCCAGCTTCCGCGCGGCCTTTGCCTCGTTGCGGAAGCGCGCCAGCGCCTCCTGATCCTGCGCGAAATTTTCCGGCAGAATCTTCAGCACCACGATTTCATCAAGCTCGCGGTCGTAAGCCTTGTACACGATGCCCATGGCACCGGAACCAAGCTCCTCGCGCAGTTCATAGCGCCCCTGCGCGCGCGATGACAGCGATCCGAAAATCTTCTGCCGCGCGGCGGCTCCCTGGGACGACTTCGCCCGCTCCTGGTGCAGCGATCGAAGCTGTTCGAGCAGTTGGCGCTGCGGCCCCGCCACCTCGATGGCGTCGGTTAAAACCTCTGCGGCGAGCAGGTGATTCCCGTCGTCTGCGAAGGCGTGCGACAGGGCCTGAAGCAAGTCCAGCGCGCCCTTGCGATCCTTCAGTTTCTTCGTCGTGCGCCAGCAGCTTTGCAATGCGATCGCGTTCAGTTGCAGTTCCGCCGTCAGCCGCAACGCCGCCTGGTTGTCGGGCTCGCGCTCCAGAACGACCTCCGCCATTTCGAACGCGGCGTGATCATCGCCGAGTTGCCGCTGGATTTCGCCGCAGCGCAGGATAAGGTGCGCCGGAACGGAATCGGACGACTGGATTTTCTGCTGCAGAAGGTCCGCATATTCCGACAACACGTTCACGTTGTGGGGAACCAGCGTGCGCGCCTTCTCAAGGTCTTCAATCGCCTCGTCCAGATAACCGCTGATGCGCTTGAGAATCGCGCGTTCGATGAAGGCGCGCGGATTTTCCGGATCAATGGCGATGATGCCATCATAGCACGCCATCAGGTCGCCAAGGCACTTCTGGTAGTCGGCCTGCAAGCGCGCGAGGATCGCGAGCGCCTTGTCCACGTGCTTCAGCTTGATGTGGATGCGCGCCAGCAGGAGGTTCAACTCCGTGCGCTCCGTGTGCGCCGCGCGGCTCCCCTCGATGACGGCGATCACGCGGCTGCAAAAGTCTGTCCGCTTTTCGACCAACTTGTTCAGGACGCGCGCGGCCTCGTGATATTCGCCAAGCACGATCTGGATCGCGCCGTAATGCAGCATCAGTTCCGGATCGTCAGGATCGAGTTCCAGCGCGCGCTGCGCCGTGGCAAGGCTCTCCGTCGTGTGGCGGCCCACGCGCGCGTCGCTGCGGGCCTTCTCCAGCACCAGTTCGTTGTCCTCCGGCATCTCATCGACGAGCGAACTGTAAATCTCCGCAGCCTGCTGGCTCTTGCCGGAAGCCTCCAGCAGCTTCGCATAGTGGCGCTTGACCGTGGTGTTCTTCGGGAAGGTGCGCACGAGGCGTTCCAGCAGGGCCTTGTCTGAATCGCGCACGGCACGCACCGTGAGAATCAATTCCATCGCGGGAAGCATCACCGATGGCGTCAGCGAGGGATTCCCCAGCGCCGCCATAAGTTCGTCGAGCAACCGTCCCGGAATCGTTTCCTTGTTGGCCGTCGCCTGCGCCGTGCGCAGCAACATGATCGCCTCTTCGCCCGCGACCCCGTGCCCCAATGCCTTGATCGCCAATTCCAACGCAGGGCGGGGATTCCCCTGAATGGCCTGCGTCGTTGTGATCGCCAGTTCGATCTTTCTGTCAGTGGGTGCGTAGACCTTTGCCTTCTTCAGCAGCGCCAGCTTGCGCGGATGATCGAACTGGGTTGCCGCAACCGCACGCGCGATCGTGAGCATCATTTCCGGCCCCGCGTCGGGCTGCATGGCCGCTTCGATGAGCACCTCGAAGTGTTCAAGGCGCGGACCGGGCGGTAGGAGGAGGCGCTCGCTCAGCCGCTGGAGCATTCGCGCGCGAATCGCCGGCGTGATGGCGCGTGTCAACTGCGCGTTGCCGCCGGACAGCAATCGTTCCACAAGGTCGCGATACGATTCGGTGGAATTGTCAAACTCCCCCAAATTCCAAAGCATGTCCGCCTGCGCGATTCGCAAGTCGAAGGCGTCGGGATTCTTGCGGCAAACATCGCCCAGCAGCCGCGCGGTTTCCTGGTCCTCCACGCCATCCGCCATGCGCCGACGCGCCAAACCCATCGCAATCAGGCCCGCTTCCGGCGCCAGCTTGTGGGCTTCCTCCAGAACACTGCGAAGCAGGTCCGGCGGGAACTTCGAGAGCTTCGCCACCTGCTTGCGCGAATAATCCCCCGCCAGCGCCTTCGCCGCGAGCTTCAACCCTTCAACATCGCGGGGATTTTTTTCCAGCAGCGCCATTGCGCCATCAAGGGCGCGCTCATGGTCGCCGATGGCGAGGTAGTGAGCCACGAGGCCGAGTTGCGCCCAGCCACATTCGGGGCAGAGCGCCGCTGACTGCATGAACTGCGCAACGCTCGAAGGCTCATCGCGCGCGGTCAGGTAGAGATGGCGGCAAAAGAGCGAATGAACCTCCACCTTGCGCGAACCAAGGTTGATCGCCTTCGCATAGACGTTCACCGCCTCCTGATCGCCGCGCTGAAATTCCGCGCAGGCCGTGGCGAGCGGCAGCACAACCTCCTCCGTCTCATGCCCCGACGCGAGGACCTCCTTGAAGACCTCCATCACCTCCGCCCAATCGTTGCGGCTCGCGGATTCCTTCCCGATCAGGCGAAGATACATGCCGCGCTTGGAACTTTTCGCGGCGGCGCGACGATACAGGTGCAACGCCTCCGAGCCAAGGTTCATCGCCGCAGCGTGATGGTCCGCAAGCAACTCCAGCGCGCGCACGTCCTCCGGATTCCTGCGCACGTAGGCCGTCAGCGCGCGCACGTCCTCCTCCAGGACAACCTCCGTTTCCTTCAGCGCGTTGATGTATTCATCCGCCACGGAAGCATCGCGTTCATTTTCGCGCGCCAGCTTCCGCAGCATCGCCATGCCTTCTTCCTGATGACCCGGCGTCTTCATCAGTCCATTCGCGGCCCACACGCCATAGCGCGGGA
>JADZDZ010000303.1 GCA_020850785.1 Candidatus Sumerlaeota bacterium
ACGGGCAACTACAACCCCATCACGGCGCGTATATACACTGACCTCAGCCTGTTCACCTGCGATCCTGACCTGTGCGATGATGCCAGCGAAATTTTCAACTTCCTCACGGGCTATTCGCGAATTCCCGAACTGCGGAAGGTGAGCATCGCGCCGATCAACATGCGCGAAAAGATCGTTGCCATGATCGACGAGCAAGCGGCCCGCGCGCGCAGGAGGAAGCCGGCGCGAATCCGCGCCAAAATGAACTCCCTTGTCGATCCGCAGATCATCGAGCACCTCTACCGGGCGAGCATCGCCGGCGTCCAGATCGACCTGATCGTGCGCGGAATCTGCTGCCTGCGCCCCGGCATGGAGGGGGTCTCCGACAACATCCGCGTCTCCTCCATCGTGGACCGCTTTCTGGAGCACCATCGCATTTTCATCTTCGGGGAGGGCGATGACGAGCGCGTGTTCCTGGCATCATCCGATTGGATGCCGCGCAATCTGGACCGCCGCGTGGAGACGCTCTTCCCCGTGGAGGCGCCCAAGCTGAAGCGCCGCATCGTGGATGAAATTTTTTCGACGCAGTTGGCGGACAACATGAAGCGCCGTGTCCTGCAAAGCGATGGCAGCTACAAGCGCGTCGCGCGCGGCACCGCCGCTCCGCTCCGCAGCCAGGAAGTCCTGATTGCCAACGAGCAGAAGGCTGAATTGCTCCCAACGACGCCGAAGAGCGAGCCGCTGGCGATTCCGCATCCTGCGGGGGATGAAGCGCCGACGGAGCATCCCTTCCGCCACGCGAAGCCTGCGGCACGCACGGCGAAAAGCTCCGACCGCGCCGGCGTGATCGACCTGCCGAATTTGCTGTCGAGCCAGAAGCCGCGCCCGGAGGAACAACTGTTGCGCGACAACCCGAATACTGGTGAGGACGAGAAAATCGTCCCTGTTTCCTGACGTTATTTCAGGCCCGTGCGCGCGATGCCTTCGATGAAGAACCGCTGTAGGAAGAAGAAGATAATCACAACCGGCAGAATGGCGAAGCAACTGGCCGCCATCAGGATGTGAAACTCCGCGACGGCTTCCTCATTCAGATTCTGGAGGCCCACCATCAGCGTGCGGCGCGCGGGCGTGCTGGTCACAATGAGGGGCCACAGCAGCGAATTCCAATTGTTCAGGAAGTCGAAAATCCCCGCCGTGATGAACACGGGCTTTGAAAGAGGAAAGATCACCTGCCAGAGGTAGCGGAATCGCGAAATCCCATCCACGCGTGCCGCGTCCCAAAGGTCCGTCGGGATCGTCATGAAGAATTGCCGCATCAGGAAGATCGTGAACACCGACGTCAGCCACGGCACCGTGAGCGCCGCGTAGGTGTCCAGCCAGCCGAGCTTCGACAGAATCAGGAAGTTTGGAATCAGCAGCACCTGACCGGGCACCATCATCGTGCCGAGCACCAGATAGAAGAGGAAGTTCTTTCCGTAAAATTCCAGACGCGCGAAGGCAAAGGCCGCCAGCGCCGCAGTGATGAGCGTCCCGCCGGTCGCGATGCCGCTGGAAACGATCGAAACCCAGAAGTAGGTGAAGAAGTTCACCTGCCCGCGGCTGGAGTCCTCCGGTTTGTACCAAGCGCGGCGGAAGTTCTTCAGGTCCAGATTGATGACCTTCTTCTCCTCAACGGTGTCGGGATCGACGGAGAAGATCGCGGCGGGATCGGCGGTCTCGTGCGTGGTCGAATAGCCTCCGGACTCGGCGCGCTTGAAAACATACTTGTCTTCAGGGACGACCTTGATCAGGTCTCCCTTCTTCTTCGCCACTTCCAGTTCGACGATCTTGACGGCATTTGTCTGACCCGGAGGCACCGCCCGGTACTCGAACCGCGTCGGCGTCCAGATCGGCGGTGATTCGGCGGACGTGCGTGAATCCTTGAACGCGGTGACGACCATCCAATAAAATGGCAGCAGCATGATAACGCCGCCAATGGCGAGCAATTCGTTGACCAGAAAACCCTTCGCCAGCGCGGGCAGTTTGCTGAGCACGCGATTGGGATCGTGCGCGAGCCACGACCTCACCAGCAGCATCACCCCCGCGAGCAGATTGACGATCAGGATCAACCAGACGGCGAGGGCGAATCCGTGCGCGCTCAGCCATCCACCGGAGTCCGCAGGCGCGTTCGCCGCCGCTGCTGACAGGAGCATGGAGGCGTTCACTGGCCGTACTCCACGCGTTTTGCGAAGAGCTTGTTCTGCGCGATCGTCAGCACAAGAATGATGATCGTGAGAATATAAGCAACGGCGCAGGCGTAGCTGAGTTTCCATTCCCCGGTGAAGCCCGCCTGATACAGGTACATGGTCACCGGCGTCGTCGTGTTGTTCGGCCCGCCCGTTGGCGTCATCATGAACTGCGGAACGAAAACCTTCAGCGCATTGATGACGGAAATGATGCTGAGGAAGAACGTGACGGGGCTTAGCATCGGCACGGTGATGTGGCGGAAACGCTTCCAGCCCGTCGCGCCGTCGATGGAGGCGGCCTCATAGAGGGACTTGTCGATGTTCTGCAGGCCCGCCAGAAAGATCACCATGTAGTAGCCGGCATCGCGCCACACGCTTGTGAGGATGATGCAAAACGCCGACAGCGATGGCCCCGCCAGTAGGTTGTCAACGCCCCAGGGGAGGCTCGGCACGATCCCCTTCTCCGTCCCCAGCAGCGGCTGATAGACGAGCAGCTCCCAGATGCCGCGCGGCTCGGAAAGCCATTCGAGCCTTCCCGGCGCCATCCCCAG
>JADZDZ010000304.1 GCA_020850785.1 Candidatus Sumerlaeota bacterium
CCCTCCAAAGTTTCATGCCTTATACTTCATGCTTTCGTGTTCACTTTCACCGCGGCGGCATCCGCCCGGCGGAGCGAAAGGTTGTAGCCGCGGATTTGAATTTCGATGGGATCGCCCAAGGGGGCGAAGCGGATCACTTTGATGTTCTCCCCTTCGGTCATGCCCATTTCCAGCAGGCGCTGGACGAGGGCGTCGTCGCCGGTAATTTCCTCGATCACGGCTTGGTCGCCGGGCCTAAGGCAGGCAAGGATCGTTAAGGGCATGGGAAGGAGTGTCCCAGCGGGAAATGAGTGGCGTGAAGGCAATGAGCAAGAACGGCGCGCTGTTCCGCGCGGGCCGATTCACGACACCATGGGAGCAGCGTCAAGGGCGGCTGCAGGAAACCGATGGGTGCCCCAGCACGGAGACTCGAATGGCTTCGGTGTGGCTGCCGCGCAGCATGATGCGGGTTTCCCCCACTTGAACCGCGCAGGGGCAGCCGGCGGCCACCATACGCACCAATGCCCCGCAGCGAAATCCCATCGAGGCCAGACGGTGATTGTCGTCCGGGTTGCCGCAGCAAACGTCCTCAACGACAGCAGTCTGACCGGATTTCAACCTGGCGAGCGGAAGGAGCTTTTCGAGCAGTTCCATGGGAGGGTATTCCAAGTTTCCTGTGGCTAAAGAATTTTTATTCCCGCCAAACTTAAGGCCAGTTTCCCTTACAATTGTTTGGTATGTCAAAGGGAGTTTGTGGGTGCTCAAACAACCGGGGCGCTACGCGGTGCCGCGTGCCATTTCTGCAAAGGGGCCCGGTTTGAAGCATTCGCGCCCCTGCTGGCACCGGGCGTGATTGACCAAGGCACCATCGGGGCCGGACTGCGTGTTGGTCAGGCAGCACCAGTACCCCATGCCGAACTCCACGTGAAGCAATCCGGGGCGTTCGTCCTCGCGATAGGTGAGCGACTTGCAACGCAGGTTCACGCAGCAGGGCTTCGGCGGAGCCTGCGCCTCCGCGTTCTCCGGATCATACTCCATGTCCATGCCGCTGCGGCTCATGCGGTGAAGTCCTTCCCGCAGGCTTTCAGAAGGGCGCGCCGCACGACCGCCTTCGCAATGTGAACGCGGAAGCCATTCTGCGTCATGGGCTGCGCATCCGCGACGGCGGCTTCCGAGGCCTGCTGGGCCAGCGCCTCGTCGATGTCGGCGCGGTCGCCAAGGAGGCTTTCCGCTGCGACTGCGCGAACCGGAATCGGCGCAACGTGCGCAAGCACCACGTTCCACTTCGTGTCCGCGTAGGTGGCGACGCAGGCGGCCAGCGGCCAGTCGAAGCTCTGCTTCTCCTTCACCTCCACGTAGGCGGATTTGTCGGGCAGTTTCGGCAGAAAAATTTCCGTGACGAATTCGTTCTGCGGCAGCTTGTGTTCGCGCATCACGTCTTCGCTGGGCCTGACGAAAAAGTCGCGCGCCTCATAGGTCTTTGATGTCCTGCCATCGCTCGCGACGAACTGCGCGCCGACGGCAACAAAAGCGGGTGCGATGTTCGACGGATGGGTGATGTGGCACGATCCCATGGGATAGATCGAGTGGTAGGTGTTGTCCCCGTTCACCGCGAAGCAGGTCTGTCCGCCCTTCCTCAGGCAGTCATATTCCGCGCGGCGAAAGTACCAGCAGCGGGGACGCTGCAGGATGTTGCCGCCAATGGTGGCGACCTCGCGCACCTGAGGTGTGGCTGCGTTGTCGATGGAGTCCGCGAGCGCGGGAAATTTCCGCCGCAGCATTTCATTTTCCGTCAGTTCGCGCAACGTCGTCAGCGCACCAATTGCGACGCCGCCATCGCGCTCCCTGATACCGCGAAGATCCTTCAGTTGAGCGATGCTCACGATGCGATCGCTCTTGTCGATGCGCTCCTTCATCATGTCGAGGAGGTCGATGCCGCCCGCCTTGATCTTGTATCCCTTTTCGAGCGCTGCGGCCAGCCCCTGCTTGTTTTCAGCGATGGCGTAGTTGAAGGACCTCATGCTGTCTTTCCTTTCTGTTCCTGCATCGCTTCCAACACGCGCTTTGGCGTGATGGGCAGATGGCGCACCCGCACACCCAGCGCATTCGCCACGGCATTGGCTATCGCGCCGGCGGTGGGAATGGTGGTTGGCTCCCCGATTGAACGCGCGCCCGTGTCCGTATCGCGGATGTCCAGAACGGGAACGATTTCCGGAATGTCCACGGGGCCTGCGATCTTGTAGTTGATGAAGTCCGCGTTCACTTGGCCGCCGGTGACAGGATCAAGAATTCGCTGCTCGAACAGGGCGAAGCTGATGCCCTGAATCACGCCGCCGCAAATCTGGTTCTCTGCGGTGAGCTTGTTGCAAATCTGGCCCGCCGCCTGAATCGCCACGACCTTCTTCACTTTCACGACGCCGGTTTCCGAATCAACTTCCACCTTCACGAACTGCACGGTGTCGGAGCTGCCGCCGCCCCAGTATTCCTCGTTGAAGCGGCCGTGGCCCACGACGCTCGCGCTGCTCATCATGGCGCAGGCATCCTTCCAGGGGACGCTCTGGTTGGTCGCGGGGTTGGTGAACACGCCTTCCTTGTAGGCGATCTTTTCCGGCTCGGTTTTCCAGACGGTCGCGAGTTCCTTCTTCAGTTCGGTCAATGCGTTTTCCGCGGAATCGCGCACGGCGGGCACCGTCATGCGCGTCGTCACGGAACCGCCGGAGCCGGGGCCGGGCGGGAAGTCGCTGTTGCCAACCTTCCCCGTCACCATCGTCCTCGGAAGGCCAAGATGCCACGCGGCGGTGTCTGTGACGACGGCGGAAGCGCCGGTGCCAATGTCCTGAATGCCGACACGGACTTCAACTTCGCCGGTGCGGTGAATCTCACAATCGGCGGAGCATTTTCCCTTACCATTTCCCCAGGAGGCAGCCCCGCAACCGTAACCAACCTTGATGCGTCCCGGCGTCGTGCCGTCGGGCTTGCGATCCTTCCAGCCAATCAACTCCGCGCCCTGATCGAACTGGGATTTGCGGCGTTCGCTTGTTTCGTTCAGCTTCCGGAAGGCGACGGGGTCCATCTTCACCGCTGCGGCCAGTTCGTCCATCATTGATTCGAGCGCAAACGATCCCTGCGGAAATCCGGGAGCGCGAAACGCCTGCGGCTTGCCGCCATTGAGCGACAGGTCATCTTCCGTGCGGACAATGTTGCCGAACTTGTAATAGTTTGGGTTGCGAATGCCACCGCCACCGCCATCGGCATCGACGGTGTTCACGAGGTGCACACGACCGCCGACAATTCCGCCATCATCCTTCACGGCGATCTTCATGTATTGGATGGAGCCGGGGCGATTGCCGCCGTCGGAATGCTCCTCCCGGCGATTGAGGATCGCGCGCACGGGGCGTCCCTTTTCCTTGGAAACCCTGCACGCCATCGTGCCTTCCGAGCCGAGACTGAACTTGCTGCCGAAGCCGCCGCCGACGAATTCCGAATGCACTGTGACCTTGCTGGCGGGAAGGCCCGTTGTGTTGGACACGGCATCCTCCTGCGCCATCACCGCCTGCGTGCTGACCCACGCCTCCGCGCTGTCCTGCCGCACGTCCGCAACGGTGCCGTGCGGCTCCAGACAGGAATGCGTCTGCACTTGGGTTGTATAGGTGGCTTCGACAACCTTGACACCTTCGCCTTCAAAAATTTCCTTCAACTTCGCTTCGTCGGCCGCCTCTGCCTGCGGAACGCCCGCGTAAAGCTTCATGGGATTTGTGCGCGGCGGCATCATCGCGTAGGTGGCGTTCAGCGCCTCCATCGCATCCTCCAAGGCATCCTTGGATTCCGCGACGATGCGCCCCACGACGGCGCCGGCGTAGCTGGCCTCCTTCCCTTTTTGCACCTCAACGCTGATGACGCCGGGGATGGACCTCGCCTTCTGCACATCGGCCTCGGCCAGCAATCCCTTCCCGAAGGGGAAACGAATGGCGCGCGCGTGGAGCACCTTCGCGGGATACTGATCGGCGGTGTAACGCGCCATGCCCGTGACCTTCTGCCGCACGTCGGGGCGTGGCAGGGTTTTTTCCATGGGGTTGTTCGCGGAGGTTTCGCTCATGCGACACCTCCTTTTTTGGCGCACGCTTCCACGGCGTCGAAAATCTTGCTGTAGGTGCCGCAGCGGCAGATGTTGCCCGCGAGGCCCTCGCGAATCTGCAGCGATGTCGGCGTGGGATTTTCCATCAGCATCGCCGCGGAGCGCACAAGAATTCCCGGAATGCAGAAGCCGCATTGCGCCGCATCGTGTTCGCAAAACGCATCGACCAGCGGGGCAAATTTCGGGTCCTTGCCGATCCCCTCCGCCGTGACGATTTCCTTTCCCTGCATGTCGATCGCAAGCGTCATGCAGCCCGCCTGCGAGCGCCCATCCACGAGCACCGTACACCCGCCGCAGGAACCGCGATCGCAGATTTCCTTCGCGCCCGTCAGCGACAACTTCTCGCGAAGGGCGTCCAGCAGCGTTGTGCGGGGTTCGACGGAAACCTTCCTCGCCTCGCCGTTCACCTTCAGCGTGATCTCAAGCGGGCCGCTGCCGATTTCCTTCAGGCCGGGCGTTCCCGCCTTGTCATCCTGAGCGAAGCCAACGCTGGGAAGAATGACGGTCGCGGCGGATGCAACGCCGACCCCCTTCAGGAATCCCCTTCGCGAGGTTCGAAACGCGTTCCGCATTTCATCCTGTTCTTCGTCATGCATGGTGACGTCCTCCTGATAGATGCGGCTGTAAAAAAAGAGATGAGGGCGTGGAATTCTTACGCCCTCATCAAGTGTGATTCTTGCGTCGCGGTCAAGCCTTCAACAGAAGGGAACAGTCACAATCTTCCGTGGCTGCCAAAACCGACGGAGCAACTACTACGAGCCCATCGTTCCTTCGTCCGCCGACGGCCCGTAGATCGATGGACCCGGGATGTTGTTGAGGCGAAGGTAGAGGCCGAGTTGCGCGCGATGGTGAACGTTGTGGCTGAAAACAAATCCGCGAAGGGTCGCGATGCGCGGCATGCTGAAGACGGCGACGCCGTTCACCTTCAAGGTCCACGGCTCGAAAACGGTCGATTCCTTCATTTCCTTCAAGGCGGCGACGAAATCGCCCTTCAGCCTGTCATAGGCAGCCAGCAATTCCGCAGTCGTCTTGTATTCGGGGGTCTTGTAATCGGGCAACACGTTGAACTCCGACTGCTTCACCGTCACGACGCCCCAATAATTGATCTCCACCAGATGCGCGGCAAGGTGCCCCGCGCTAAAGGATTTGGGGTGAGGCTTGTAGCCAAAGAGGCTTTCCGGCAGGCGCTCCAGCGTCTTGCGCGTGCCGATGCTTTCGTGCTCAAATTCTCCAACCAACCCATCAATCATACCACTCATATGCGTGCTCCATTTAGGGATGTTTTAAACCGAACGGAAGTGGAGCAAACCGCGTGCCCCAGTATGTTGTCATGGCGCCACGGTGTCGCCGGGAACCTTGCGGTTCACCGGGGCCGCCACGTCGAACGTGAAGAGCTTGTCCGGATTTGTCAGGCGAACGACCTTCACCGATTTCACCTTGTCCAGATTTGGAAGATGCACGTCCCCATAGCCATTCGTTGAAGTCTGGCTGGACCAGAAGGAGAGCCCCTTGGCGCCCCCTTCGTTCTTCGTCCAGCCGAGGAATATCACGGAATGGCCGTTTCCATTCTTCCAACTGATGTTCATGAAATCGCCGGGGCGGGCGTGCTCCGGCGTGATGACGGTTCCCATGCCGGAATACTGTGCCAGCGCGAAGTGGTTGCCAAAGCCGTCGTCATTCCAATGGCCCCAGAACTTCACACCATCCTCGCGGCGGCCGCCGTCGGGTTCCTGCATGCGCAAGGCTTCGGCATGAACCGGGTCCAGCCGCGACGCGCCGTCGGGGTACATGACGTTCAACGCCTCAATGAACGCCGTGTAGGAGGAACCTGAGCAGTAGCTGGTGGTGCGTGGCGGCTTGAGCAGCGAATTGCCGAAGAGCGACAGCTCGTAACCCACCGGCGTTTCGGGTGGCTGGGCCTTCACGCCGATAAAGTAGCCGCCGCCATCCATGGCGTGGGTTTGGACGGTATCAATGGCTTCAAGAACCGTGCGGTTGTAGCCATCCACATATTTGCCGTAGATTTTCCCGTGATTCAGGTGATGAGGGCCGGAGGTGATGTCCTTCGCATCAAGGTAAAACCAGGAACCATCGTCGGAAGTGGGTTTGTTGACGTCCACCTTCGGCTTGGCGG
>JADZDZ010000305.1 GCA_020850785.1 Candidatus Sumerlaeota bacterium
CCAATGCGACCCTGCACGCACCCGATGACGGTGATTACCTGAACATTCTGGATGACTTGGCGCGGCGATTGGACCGGAAGGCAGCGGTGATCCTGCTGCTTGATGAGCTGGAACGTCAGGACAAGCTGACGGCGCGCGGCCGCGCAATGCGCGCACAGTTGATGGCGGGCTGACGCACTTTTCGGAATGGTTCCCTTTTCAAAGTCAACATGTGCACGGTGACCTACCTCAAGGCAGGCGACCAGTTCCTGCTGACGATGAATCGCGATGAGCGGCTTGATCGCGGGCGCGAGATTGCGCCACGACGTTTTCGCCTGAACGACAAGAAGCCGGAATGCGCGTGGCCGATTGATTCCGATTCGGGTGGCACTTGGATTGGAACAAATCATCACGGAATCACGGCGTGCATCCTAAACGGATACGAGGAGAGCGACGCCGGCAGGAAGGACTTCAAGAGTCGCGGGACAATCATTCCGCAGGTGCTCCAGCTTGCAACGCTGGACAAGGTTGAAAGAATGCTGGCAGGGGATTTTGAATCCACCGCATTCAAATCATTTTCACTCATCGTCGTGCAGCGCGATGCGGTCATGTTCCTCTACTCCAACGGAATGGGCACGATTACCTTCGAGCGCCGCGATGGGCTTCCGCGGTTGTGGAGCTCCTCATCATGGAAGGCGGCGGAGGTGCTCCCCTGGCGGGAGAAGCAATTTTCGGAATGGGTTGAACGGGGCGCGGCGCTCACTGAGGCGGGAATTCCCACGTATCACCTGCTGCAGCCCGAAGGGCGCGAGGCGTGGGCGCCGTTGATGAAACGCGACAAGAGCATGACGCGCAGCATCACGCAAGTGCTCGTCTCATCCTCCGGCGTCAGCCTGCGTTACTGGAAATGCCCGGTGACGGGAGGCTCCGCGCCCGACCGCGCCATTGGCCTGAACTCTCCTTCAGCGTAGCGATTCGCCCGCCAAGCGCGTTGCTTCGACGTGAATTTCGCCTGTCGGCTCAACGCTGAGGTGAATGGTTCCATCGTTGTCCGTGCGGTAAGTTGTGATGCTCCGTTCCTTCAGGCGATCAAGCACCTCGAACGAGGGATGCCGGTACGAATTGTTTTTTCCACAACTGATGATCGCGATTGTGGGGCGAACTTCGTCGACCAGCAGGTCGCTGCTCGATGTATTGGAGCCATGATGGCCAAGTTTCAGAACGTCGGCCGCAAGGTGCTGACTGTCATGAATCATGGACCATTCCGCCTCCCATCCTGCGTCGCCCATCAGGAGAATGCTGCGCCCGGCGAAGTCTATACGCGTGACGACGGAGGCCTTGTTGGTTTCCGACGCATTGGAGGAAAACTCGCTTGTGGGGTGGAGAAAGGTGACACGAACGTGCCCGTCGGAATTGGTGAATTCACCTCCACGAAGCGCGGTTGCGACGGGGATATACTTCTCCCGCACGGTGCTTTCAAGATCGCGAAATTGATTTGTTTCCGCAAGGCTTCCACCGACGAGAAGAATGTCGGCGGGAATTGCTTCCAGCACCTCATTCATTCCGCCGATGTGATCAGCGTCGGCGTGGGTGGCGATGACGGAGTTGAGCCGCTGGACGCCGCGACTCCTGATCATGGCGGGCAATTCCCGCGCCGTCCTTTGTGGTCCCGCATCGACCAGCAGGGTGCTGCGATCGGGGAACTGCACAAGCGTCGCATCGCCCTGACCAACGTCCAGAAACCACACGTGCAGTTTTCCATCACCACGCGCCAGAAATGGTTGGGCGCACAGGAGCATCGCAACCGCCATTGCGACGGGAACGAAACGCCACGGGCTGCGGCGCGGGCTGCGCTGGCCGTGGAAGCGGACGAACGCGGAGCACGTAAGCAGAAGATAGAGCGTCCCCGTCATGAAGAGGGACCAGTTGGGTAGCGCCATGACGACAAAGTCCGGCTTTGCCAAAATCGCAGTGCCCCACTCCAGCAATCCAAGCGGCCACTTCAATAGTGCAAGTGAAGGAATGGCCAGAAACGGCATGATGGGAATGAAAGCGAGGGAAACAAATCCCGCGATCACAAGCAGGCTGGCGAGTTGCAGCAGAAGCATGTTCGCAATCGGCGAGATCAGCGAAACCTCCCCGAACTGGTTTGCGTAGATGGGAATGAGGATGACCTGGATGACGCAGGATGCCACGAACAGTTGCAGCGAGTCGGAGACGATCCTGCTCCGCCAGCCCCAACCGAGGCGCCTTCCCACCGCCATCTTTAGCGCAACCGACCATTGCGCCATGAGCACGAGCGCGACGGCGCAAAGGAACGTCATCTGGAAATCCACCTGATAGGGAAGCCGCGGCGATAGCAGCAGCAGAATGGTGGCCACGCTGCCGAGTGCCGAAAGTGGCTCGATGGGGCGTCGCAGAAGCTGCCGCGATTCGTACAATATCAACAGCAACGCTGCACGAATCACCGGTGATGCCATCCCGACCAGCGTGGCGAAAAATGCGAGCGCCGCGATCATCACCGCAAAGCGAATCCACGGGCGGAATCCCAGCACTCGCAGCAACCACACGAGGATTCCACCGACGAGCATGGTGTGCAGTCCGCTCACGCTGAAGAGGTGAAGGAGGCCCGTTCGGCGGAACGACGTGCGCTGTTCATCGGAGAGCAGGTGCGTTTTCCCAATCGTGAGGGACATGAGAAGCGCCGCCTGGGGCTCAGGCAATGCAGCGCGAATCGCACGCTCGCAGGACACCGATGCCTGCGCGGATAAACGAAGGAGCTGTGAGGAACGGGAAGACGACGGCTGCAGCGTGAACGGCTTACCATGGGAAACAAAGAGTTGGGCGACGGCGCCACGGGCGCGCATCCAATTGCCCGGATCGCCCGCGCCGGGGACGTGGGAAAGTTCGCGCAGTTCTCCGGTGGCCTCGACGACGTCTCCAATCACCGGAATGCTGCCATCCCCCATGGTTTCCGCGCGCACGCTTGCCGCGATCATGCCACCGACTTGAACTGGCGCTCCCCTGCCGCGGATCATGGTGTCCTGCGCGAGATAAATCAGCCAGCCGGTCCGCGTGCGCTGAGGGGAAACCGCGACGCGTCCGCGCACGGTAAAATTGCGGGAGTTGTTTCCTGTCTGACTTTCGATGATGTTGAAAGCCGCCTTGTCGTACGCGGTTAGATTGGATTGCTGGGCGATGCCAATGCCCGCGAAGAGGATGCAGAATCCCGCGACGAAGGTACTCCCCTGACGATTGGACGTAAGGAGGGTCACGATCCCGCCGATCGCCGCGATGGTTCCGAATCGCCAATCCTGCAATGCAGCGGCGCGCGACAACGCATGACCTGCCAGCAGCGACAGCACGGCCACAACGCCCGGAAATGCGAATGCGGGATGATACGGTCTGGTGCTGGCCGCCAACGAAAGATTCCTGAGAATCGCCTGAATGCTGCCGATTAGAGCGATGTGCCTCCCGCGCCGCAAAGCGAAAAGGCTAGCCGTCCCTGCTGATTCGTTCAATCCTCACGCATGGCGCGAATCATCCTGTTCCTATGTGCCTTGATGATGGTGTGCATGGGATGCGCATTCGC
>JADZDZ010000306.1 GCA_020850785.1 Candidatus Sumerlaeota bacterium
CAGTCCCCGGCAGGCGCGCACCCGACAGCGCCGCACCCGCATACTTTCCGCGCATCTCCTTCGGCACCCCCGAATGCGGATCAGACGTGAAATCGCGCACGCTGATTTCATAGATGATCGCGTCGGTCGGCTTCTCGATCGTGGCGGGACGCACGACGGGGCGGAAACCTTCCGGATCGGTGCGGCGCAGGTTCGTCACGCGCCCATGGCCCCGCAGGTTCGCATTGCAGCGCGAATGCGGATCAACCGCCTCCCGGCACACCACCGACCCCACGTTGTCCGCGCGCAGCATGTAGAAAGCGCCATCCAGATCGCCGGGAACCACGGCCGCCCAGATGCCCAGGCCAAGGTCCGTCATCGGATGCGACACGCGCCCCTTCTTCGTGAAAGGACTGCTGTAGAGCACCACATCAACCGCCCGCGCGGAGGGACAGAAAACCCGGAATGTGGTTTGGTGATCCTCGCAGATCGCACCCATCTCCAGATTCGAAAACAACTGCTTCCCATCGTGAAGAATCCGACGCGGCGTCAGCGGTGCGGCGCGATAATTGTCCACCGCCACCTGCAACTCCTGCCGAAAATTTGGCGACTCGAACGTCGTCACCTCCAGCGTGTGAACACGGCCCTCATGGGGATCCAACGCACGCAGGCTGACGACGTCGCAACAATCCTTCCCGTCGGCGTCCGTGATGTGAAAGTGCGCCGGCACAAGGCTTCCCAGCGTCACGGGATGCGTCAGCCGCAACGTGATCGTCCGCTCCCCGTCCAGATAGGCCCACTCCACGCGCGGCGCCACGTCGGGCCGATGGGTGTAGATGATCGGATCACCCGCAACCAACCACAGCTCCGCGCCCAGATCACCGGTCCAAAATCGATCCCCGCCGTCCTTCCAATTCCAATCCTGATGAATGCGGGCGATAAATCCGATGCGCGGCCCCGCGCCGTTCGATGAATAGCTTCCCGGATCAACTTCAAAAACAGCGCCGAAGTTGTCCCGCCTTGTGGGAGCGAGCTCCCGGTCGGTTGCCGTTCCCGGTGCGTGACTATCCCAAGTCCATAGGCCCGCCCCCTCATAATCGGCGTCAAATCTATGGTAGTGGATGATAATCATACGCGGTTTGGATCGGTCCGTCAGGGCGAGAGGATTTGCAATCCATTCCGGTGAAACGCAACCGGGAATCGCGCCTCACTTTCCCCGATTCGCCGCGAAGGAGCCGGGGCGGGCACCCTCCAATCCCCTACATGAACGTCCGACGACAATATACCATCCATTCCACCATCAGGACCAGCAGCGCCGCCAGCACCAGCCAGGGCCAGACTTCCTGACGCGTTTTCACGGAATCTTTCGACCCGGAAATCTTCCTTCCGCCGAAGGACAATTCATTCACCGGCTTGATGTCGCTTTCCAGCGCGGAAAGCACATTCACGGGAATCTGGCGCTGCAATCCCTTGTCGAAGGCCACCGTATACACACCCGCCTTCGCCGTGTCCGTCAGGTAAATCGTGGACTGGCCTTCCAGATTGTAATTGATCTTCGTGCCTGCGGGCGTCGTCACGACGGCGCTCTTTGCCTCGCGCGGCGGCACGATCGGCACGCTCTCCCCCGTTGCATAGGCAGCCTTGCTCATCCCGCGGCCGGTCCGCGACCAATAGTCAATCAGGTTCGAAAAGAAGATTGGGAAGGACACGTCCACGGGCCAGTAGCTCGCCTTCACGTCGAAGCCGATCACCAGCACGCGCCGCGTCTCCTGCTCGTAAAGCGACACCAGATCCGTCTCCGCCGCCTCGATCAGCGCAACCGATCCCTTCGGGCTTTCCAGCTTCATCGCATCCTGAATCAACACCCGCTGAAAATTCGCGTAGCGCGTGATCGGATGCACGCGATTCCAGTCGATGATTTCCGGCCGCTGCACCCGCTCCCCTTCGCTGCGGAAACCGATGTCCTCCGGCGGAAGCGCATTGATGAACAGGAAATTTCCCGGCGGCAGCTCGCCCGTCGTTGTGTTGTTGTCAAAAATCGTGATGTCCGCGTCGCCGGTGGGGGTGAAGGAACCGGGCCGCACCATACTCAGGTTCACGCGCGGATCCGTTGACAGCACCCCTTGCAGGAAGCTGTTTCCGCGCGTCACGAGAATCGTCTTCAACTCCGTCGGCGGCGAAATGTTCGCCCTTGCCAGATCATCAAGCGCGAAGGAATCCACGTTGTCGTTCAGCTTCACCGTCGCGAGCCCCGTGACGCTTTCGCCGATCGTGAAGATCACCGGCTGCGCCCCGCGCGCAGGCACCTGCACGCTCTTCAGGTCCAGCACCTCCCCCTCCACATCAAGCTCCACCATCAGCGTCTTCGCCTCGTCGGAGGCATTGTAAAGCGTGGTGAACAGTTGGTATTCAAAATCGCCGCCGAATGATTCGCGCACGTCGATCCCCGTGATGCCGACGTTGTCACTGCTGTCGCCCACCACGCTGTAATCAAGGTTCAAAATGTCCGCCAACGAAGACACCGTGGGCCCAAGGCCGCCATCGCTGATCAGGATCACGCGCGCGTCGGGGTCCGGTTGCAGCCCGTTCTCCACGCGCCGCATCGTGCGCTCCTGAAGGATGTAACCCGCGTCGGACATGTCCGTTTCCGTGTCCGTCGGTTCCGCCCCCTGAATCGCCGCGCGAAGCAGCGCCTTGTCGCTCGTCATCGGCTGCAGCGGCACCGTGTTGTTGGAAAAACCGATCACCATCATTTCATCGCGGCGTCCAAGCGCCCCCATCATCGAACCCGCGCTCATTCCATCCACCGCCTCCAGCGCCAGCTTCTTCGCCTTCTCGAAGCGCGTCACACCGTTCTGGTCCTTCGCCTGCATCGACGCGCTTTGGTCGAGCAGCAGAATCACCGTCTCCCCCTTCAAGCCGCTCAGCTTGAAAATCGGACGCGTCAGCGCAATCACCAGCAGCAGCAGGATCAACAATTGCAGCCACAGCAGGATGTTGTTTCGCAGCTTCTGAAATGGCGCATTCGCCACAAGGTCCTGCACGGAGCGCCGCCACAGCAGCGTGCTCGGAACCTTCACCGGCCGCCGTTTCAGCTTCAGCAGGTAGAACAACACGATCACGGGGCCCAGCGCCAGCAGCGCAAACGCCCACGGCGCGATGAACGGCGAGAAGAGCGAGGAAAACCACGCCATCATCGCAGCAATCCCTTCACCCGAAGGTAGCTCAGCAACATCGATTCAATCGGCTGGTCCGTCGTCGCCGCAAGGTAGCTCATCCCGCGCCCCACGCACCAATCCCGCACCGATGCACAATACGTTTCCACCGTGCGCTGATATTGCTTCAGCAACTGGTCGTTGATCGTCACCTCCTGCGGATCACCCGTCTCCGCATCGATCAACTGCAAGTGCCCCACGTCCGTCGGATTCCGCTCCTCCGGGCTGAGCACCTGAATGCAATACACCTCGTAGTTGCGCAGGAAGAAGAACTTCAGCGCCTCCTCAAAGCCCCCCTCATCCAGAAAATCACTGATCAACACGACGATGCCGGGCTGCGTGCTGCGCGTCACGAAATCGCGCAGCGAATCACGCAGCGACGTGCGATCGCCGATCTCCAGCAGCGAAAGCGCATTCAGCAGCTTCGGCAACTGCCCCTTGCCGCGTGCGGGGCGAAACACCTCGTCACCGCGCGCGCTGAACGCCGTCACACCGATCTTGTCCTGATTGCGCAACGCCACATAGCCCAACGCCGCCGCCAGCTTCCGCGCATATTCAAACTTCGTCAGCGGCGTTCCGAAATCCATCGACTTCGACGTGTCCACGATCACATGGAACGCCAGGTCTTCCTCCTCCAGGAACAGCTTGATGAAAAGCTTCTCCAGCCGCGCGAAGATATTCCAGTCAATGAAACGCGTGTCATCGCCGCGCACGTAATTCCGATAATCCGCAAACTCGACGGAGATTCCCTTCTTCCGCGAACGCCGCTCCCCCCGCTGCCGCCCGCGGAACACGCGATGCGTCAGCACCTCCAGCGCGTCCAAGCGCGCCATCAAGGCGGGATCGAGAATCGTTTTCGGATCTATCCTAGGCACGAACCTTTACTCCTGCACTTCGAAATCGATTGAGGATCGTTTCCATCTGCGCTTCGGACAGAAGATTCCCTGGGACAAAAAGGAATGTGCTGTGCGTAAACATGAGAAGAAAAATTTTTTGGCGAATGACGAGAGTCATGTGCTTGTATGTGAATTCTGACCGTGAATTTGGCGTTTCACACAGAATTTTTTCCCCGCCAAATATGCATTTGAGCCAGGTTGTGCCTGATCTGTCGAAATGTCTTTTGCTCCTTGAATAGGATATACGCCATTGCAATGATGGGATGGCGAATAAAAATAATCCACCAAAGATCAGGAACGCTTTCGACGCAGCGCCCCTCCCCGGATCGATGACAAAGGCTGCAATCCCTGCGGCCGCGAACAACAAACCAAGAATTCGAAAACCCAAATCACCAAACTTGCCGATCACCTTAACCCTCGAAGCCTTGCAAGCATCACGAAGGATTTCATCAGTCACGTCACAACTGGTGACGATCTCTTCCATGGTTTGTTCCAGATTGGATGTCATTGTCAGTCACCGGCTCCGGTCTTTGATGCCTGCCTGATCAATTCGCATCCCACCCGCGCAACCTCTGGATGGCCGCCAAGTTTCGGAAATTGATTCAGGCTTTCCATTGTCTGCACACCTTTCACCATGAACGCCAATGCCCCTTATCGCGCTGCGAAATCCGCCACTTCCCGCGGCAATTTGTTCAGCATGTCATTCAGGATTGAATCCGCCGTCAGGCCCTCCGCCTCCGCCTCGAAATTCAGAATAATCCGGTGGCGCAGCGCCGGCAGCACCACCGATGCGATGTCCGCGAAGGCAATGTTGTAGCGTTCCGCCCGCAGCGCCTTGATCTTCGCCGCAAGGATCAACGACTGCGCCCCGCGCGGTGAGCTGCCAAAGCGCACGTAGCGCTTCACCATGTCCGTTGCGAATTCGCTTTCAGGATGCGTCGCCAGCACCAACCGCACCGCGTAATCCTGAACGTGCGGCGCCACCACGATCTGCCGCACGAAATCCCTCCACTGCAGAATCGCCGGCCCGTCCAGCACCTTCGACGGCTGCGGAGTCGACGCCGTGGTCGTCCGGTCCAGAATCATTGCAAGCTCTTGCCGTTTCGGAAATGGCACCAGCAACTTGAACAGGAAGCGATCGAGCTGCGCTTCCGGCAGCGGGTACGTGCCCTCCATCTCCAGCGGGTTCTGCGTGGCAAGCACGAAG
>JADZDZ010000307.1 GCA_020850785.1 Candidatus Sumerlaeota bacterium
GATGGGATTTTTCAAGGGCGCGAAGGCCTTCTTCGAGGCGGGCGGTCTCGACAAGGGGCAGGCGCTGGAGGCCGTGAAGGCAATCGACGACCACACGCTGCAAATTTCGCTGGAGGGTCCCACTCCATATTTCCTCGGCGTGCTTGATCTGTCCTGCTTCCTTCCCGTGAAGAAATCCGTCATCGAGGAGGGCGATCCGCAATGGTCGCGCAAGCCGGAGAAGTACATCGGCACCGGCGCGTTCAAGCTGGCGGAATACAAGTCAAAGGACAAGGTGGTGCTCGCGAAGTCCGACACCTTCTATGACAAGGACAAGGTGTTCTTCGATCGCGTGGAACTCTACATGATCGAAAATCCCAACACGGAGGAGGCGGCGTTCCGCACTGGCGCGCTGGACATCACGAATGCGATCGCCATTCCTCAGGTTGCCTACTGGAAGGACAAACCGGAATGGAACAGCGAACCGGGATTCGGCACCTACTGGGTGGGATTCAACAACGCCACGCCACCCTTCGATGACGTGCGCGTGCGCAAGGCCTTCAGCATGGCCATCAACCGCTCCGTGATAACAGACAGGCTTTTGAGGCGTGGCGAGGTGGCGAGCACGGGGATCATTCCCGCCATGTTCGTGAGCGCGCACGGAGGCTCCTACCGCGACCGCGTGGGGAATCTGGTTCCCAAGTTCGATCCGGAAGCGGCGAAGAAGCTGCTGCAGGAGGCGGGCTATGGCCCCGGTGGGAAGCCGTTCCCCCGCGTCACCTATGTCTATGACACGAACGATGAGCACAAGAAGGTGGCGGAGCAGTTGCAGGCGGCTTGGCGCGCCGCGTTCGGCATTGACGTGAAGCTGGAAAACTCCGACTGGGGAAGCTATCTTAACCGCGGGCGCACCCACGATTTCACGCTCATGCGCCGCCGCTGGTTCGGGGATTACATCGACATTTCAACCTTCACCGATCTCTGGAACGAGGGAAGCACGCTCAACTACGAGCAGTACAAGAATCCGAAGTATGTCGAGTTGCTGAAGAAGGCAAAGATGGAAACCGATGCGGCAAAGCGCGAGGACCTGCTGGCCGAGGCGGAGACGTTGCTGGTGCGGGATGACGCCGTCATCGCGCCGTTGTTCACGCTCGCCATGCCGATCCTTGTGAAGACCGACATCACGGGACTTGTTCGCAACGCCACGGGAACGCTTGACTACACGCGGGCCCGCCGCACCGCGCCGCTGTAACGTGCGCCCACTGGCGGCGATTGGTGCCGCATTGATCATCGCCTGCGCGGGATGCGCCTCGCACCCCGCCGCGCGGCAGTCTTACTTTCTCGTCATTGATGATGTCTCCAGCGGCGAGGACCGCGCGGAGGGGCTTCAGGTCACGCACTCCGTTGCGATTCCGCTGCGCCATGGGAAGTCCTATCACTTTGAGGACCCGAAGGCCCCCTGGCGGCGTGTCTACGATGGGCGGTTTCGCATGAACAAGAATGGACAGGGGGAGATTCTCTTCGCTTCCGACGAAGGCGCCCCGTCGGGGGAGCGTGTTTCCGAGTTCAAGGTTTTCCTGCGCCCTGAAAACCCCACCGTCACGGGGCCGCTCTACGCCCCCGACGACAAGGAGCACCGCCATCCGATTTACCGCTCGCTGACGCTTTCCACGTCCGCCGCCCCCCGTGCCCTCAGCGAAATGAATTTCCGCTGATCTTCGGAAAACAGAGGTTTTTAAGAAAATGATTCGGGTTGCGAAACGGGGCGATTTGTGGTGGGATGACTCAATTTGATTCATGGATGGAAAATCGGGGTAATTTTCATGCGAGGAGGTACTGGTGCAGCCCATCTGGATTATCAGGGTCTTATTTGTTCTCACGCTGACGCTGTGCGGTTATTGGATCGGTAAGTCAAGTTCAGGCCACGGGTTGGAGTTCTCCGCCGTGGCGCTGATGTTGGCGCTGTTCATCGTTGTTGTGGAATATGCCACGCGAATCCTCTCTGCGAAGAAGATCGTGCTGGGTGCGCTTGGGTCGTTTGCGGGGCTGATTTTTTCGTCCTTGTTTCGCGACACATTTCCCGCAAGGATGCTGGGTGGTGAACAGGCGGAAACAGCCGTTACCGCAGCGTGCAACCTGCTCTTCATGAATTTCGGCGTCGTGATGGCGCTTCGCAATGCGGACCGAATTTCGGTCTCGCGACTGCGCTTCTTCATCACGTCCCCGCGCGGCGAGGATTCGCTGCTGCTGGATACGTCGGTCATCATTGATGGCCGCATCCGCGAAATTTACGAGAAGGGCTTTCTGTCGAAGACGGCGATCCTGCCGAGCTTCGTCGTGGACGAACTGCAGGCGTTGGCGGATTCGCGGGACATCGTGAAGCGCCACACGGGCCGCAAGGGCCTCGACAATCTGGAATCGTTTCGCGCGGCGCTGGACTTCCAGTTGGTGGAGAAGGACTACCCCAATGAGAAGGACGTCGATCACAAGCTGATCGCCATGGCGAAGGAGCTTGGCGCGACCATCGTCACGAATGATTTCAACCTCACGAAGGTGTGCGGCCTTCACCGCGTTCCCGCCATCAATGTGAACCTGCTGGCGGCGGCGCTGCGTCCCAACCTGACCGTTGGCGACCAGTTGTTCCTTCAGATCACGCGTCAGGGTAAGGACGAGGAGCAGGGTGTCGGTTATCTGGAGGACGGCACCATGGTCGTGGTCGACAACGCGAGGGTGCTGATTGGAAAGACGGTCCCTGTGTCGATCATCAGCCTCATGCAGACCAATGCGGGGCGGCTCGCCTTCGGGCGGCTGCTGGACACCGCTGACGGCGAAAACGCAGGCAGCGGCGAGGCGATCCCAGTGCTGGAAAGCCCAACGCCACCGGCGCGGGCGGAAATGGCAAAGCGATACTCATGGGCCCCCGGCGATCACGCCGGGGGTTTCCCTTTTTTCCCGGCCTGC
>JADZDZ010000308.1 GCA_020850785.1 Candidatus Sumerlaeota bacterium
AACTTTTCCACAACTTTTCCACACCGCATTTAAATCGTTGGGACTGCTTAATTTGCAATTCACAGGGCGCCATTGGCGTGGGTTTTTACAGTTATTTTTATGCTTGCTCGTCCCATATGTGGTATCCTACCCCTAAAGGCCCATCGCGAGATGCGTGGTGTTTTGTTGTGAAACTTTGAAGCCCTGATTTTGCTGGGCTTACGGTGTTTGCTTCGTGTTCCACTCAAAATGCAAGACTTAGTACCGTCGTCTCGCTTCGCAGAAGATTCGCTACAACCTGTAGTACTATTTCGTAACCCCTTTCACATTCAAACTCAGTTTTCTCAGACATCCAGCCAGAGGAGGCACTTCCCCCCATGAAAATCACCCGCCGCTATACCGAAGAAGGCAAGTCCCCCTACGCGAAGATTCCCTTCACGCAGCGCACCTCTCGCATTGTGAACCCCGACGGTTCCGTCGTGTTCGAAGCGAAGGACATCATGGTCCCTGAGCACTGGAGTCAGGTGGCCGTGGACATCCTTGCCCAGAAATACTTCCGCAAGGCCGGCGTCCCCGCGGAACTCAAGCGCGACGCAGAGGAGGGAATTCCCGAATGGCTTCAGCGTTCGGTGCCCGCCAACGCAGAAGCAGCCAAGAACACCCGCACGGAAAACGATGCCCGCGAGGTTTTCAATCGCCTTGCGGGGACGTGGACCTACTGGGGCTTCAAGCACGACTACTTCGACAGCGAGGCGGATGCCCTGGCCTTCTATGACGAGCTTTGCCACATGCTCGCCAACCAGATTGCCGCGCCGAACTCCCCGCAGTGGTTCAACACCGGCCTCCACTGGGCCTACGGCATCACCGGCCCCGCGCAGGGGCACTACTTCGTTGATCCCACCACGCACGAGATGTCCCGCAGCACGAACGCCTACGAACATCCGCAGCCGCACGCGTGCTTCATCCAGTCGGTGGAGGACGACCTCGTGAACGAGGGCGGCATCATGGATTTGTGGACCCGTGAGGCGCGCATCTTCAAGTTTGGATCCGGCACCGGCTCCAATTTCTCGCGGATTCGTGGCGACGGGGAAAAGCTGTCCGGTGGTGGTCGTTCCAGTGGCCTCATGTCATTCCTGAAGATCGGCGACCGCGCTGCGGGAGCCATCAAGAGCGGTGGCACGACGCGCCGCGCCGCGAAGATGGTGGTGCTGGACATTGATCACCCGGACATCGAGGCGTTCATTGATTGGAAGGTGATCGAGGAGCAGAAGGTTGCGGCTCTCGTCAGTGGCAGCAAGCTGTGCAACAAGCACATGAACGCGATCCTGAAATCGATCGTCGATGCAAAGGACAAGCTGAACGGCCATCGCTTTGAGCCGAAGGAGAATCGCGACCTTGCACGGGCGATTCGCGAAGCGCGCGCGGTGATGATCCCGGAAAACTACATCCAGCGCGTCATTCAACTGGCTCGCGAAGGGGTGTCGCACATCGACTTTCCCGAATACGACACCGATTGGAATTCGGATGCCTACTATACCGTAAGCGGGCAGAACAGCAACAACACCGTGCGCCTGTCGAATGCCTTCCTGAATGCCGTGGTGAACGACGACAACTGGACGCTCACGCGGCGCACCGACGGAAAGGTGCACAAGGTTGTTCGTGCGCGCGATTTGTGGGAGAAGATTTCCAACGCCGCCTGGGCCTGCGCCGACCCCGGCCTGCAGTTCGACACGACGATCAACGAATGGCACACCTGCCCCAACAGCGGCCGCATCAACGCCTCCAACCCCTGCTCGGAATACATGTTTCTGGACGACACCGCCTGCAATTTGGCGTCGGTGAACCTGATGCGCTTCTACGATTGGGAAAAGCAGCGCGTTGATGTTGAGTCCTACGAGCACGCAATCCGCCTGTGGACCATCGTGCTGGAAATTTCCGTGACGATGGCGCAGTTCCCGTCCAAGCGCATTGCGCAACTCAGCTACGATTTCCGCACGCTGGGGCTGGGCTATGCGAATCTGGGCACGTTGCTGATGGTGCAGGGCGTCCCCTACGATTCGGACAAGGCGCGCGCGACCTGCGGCGCCCTGACGGCGATCATGACCGGCACCAGCTACGCCGTGAGCGCGGAGTTGGCCCGCGAGTTGGGGCCGTTCCCCGGCTACGCGGAAAATTCCGCGGCGATGCTGCGCGTGATTCGCAACCATCGCCGCGCGGCGCACGATGCGGAGGACTCGGACTACGAGGGGCTCACGATCAAGCCGATGGCGATCGATCCCGACTATTGCAGCGATGAGTTGCTGGCGGCGGCGCGGGACGCGTGGGATCGCGCGCTGGCGCTGGGGGAGAAGCACGGCTTCCGCAACGCGCAGGTGACGGTGATTGCGCCGACGGGTACGATCGGCCTGCTGCTGGATTGCGACACGACGGGCATCGAGCCCGACTTCGCGCTGGTGAAGTTCAAGAAGCTCGCGGGCGGCGGATATTTCAAGATCATCAATCTGTCGGTGCCCAACGCGCTGCGCCAGCTTGGTTACACGCAGAGCAACATTGATGAGATCGTGACTTGGGCGCGCGGCACGCTGTCGCTGGCCGGCACGCCGTACATCAATGAGGAGACGTTGCGCGGAAAGAACTTCACGAAGGAAATGATCGACCGCGTGAACGCCGCGCTTCCCGGCGCCTTTGAAATCCAGTTTGTCTTCAACAAGTACACGCTTGGCGAGGAGAACTGCAAGAAGCACCTCAAGCTCACCGAGGAGCAGTTGAACGATTTCAACTTCAACCTGTTGGAGACACTCGGTTTCACGCGCCAGCAGATTGCGGAGGCGAACGATGCGATCTGCGGGCGGCTTACGCTGGAAGGCGCGCCGCACCTCAAGCCGGAGCACTACGCCGTGTTCGACTGCGCGAACAAGTGCGGCAAGTACGGGAAGCGTTTCCTTTCCACCAAGTCCCACATCCTAATGATGGCCGCGGCGCAGCCCTTCATTTCCGGCGCCATCAGCAAGACGATCAACATGCCCAACGAGGCAACGATCGACGAGGTCAAGGAAGCCTACATGCTTTCCTGGCAGGCGATGACGAAGGCGAACGCGCTTTATCGCGATGGATCGAAGCTCAGCCAGCCATTGAATACTGCATCGGACCTTCTGGTCGGAGTGGAGGAGGACGAAGCAGCCCCCCTCACGTCGCACTCGGCGCCGGTGAAGGTGGCGGAGCGCATCATTTACCGCTACCTGTCGAAACGCCGTCGCCTGCCGGACCGTCGTGGCGGCTACACGCAGAAGGCGGTCATCGGCGGCCACAAGGTTTTCCTGCGCACCGGCGAATACGAGGATGGCACGCTGGGTGAAATCTTCATCGACATGCACAAGGAAGGCGCGGCGTTCCGTTCACTGATGAACAGCTTCGCCATCGCCGTGTCGCTTGGCATCCAGCACGGTGTGCCGCTGGAAAAATTCGTGGAGCTTTTCACCTTCACGCGCTTTGAGCCGAACGGTGTCGTGCAGGGGAATCCGCACATCAAGATGGCAACCAGCGTCACGGATTACATCTTCCGCGAACTGGCGATCAGCTACCTTGGCCGCACGGACCTTGCGCATGTGCGCCCGGAGGACCTGCGCCACGATACGCTGGGACAGTCGGACGTTCAGTACACCGATGAGGACGAGGAAACAATCATCCACGAAGCGGATGAGGAAATCTTCGACCCAAAGGAAATTCGCCCCGAATCCCACCACATCCACATGCACACGCACAAGGATCAGCGCGACAGCGGCGATGCGGTCGCAACACTTGCGACAGCGACGAAGGCGGCGGTGGCGGTGCCGACGAAGAAGTCCCATTCACATGCACCCGACCATGCCACGGCGAAGCCGAAGGCGGCGGTTCGCCCCAGCGTGCTTTCGCGGACGGAACTCGCGCGTCAGGCAAAATTGAAGGGCTACATTGGAGAACCGTGCGGCCAGTGCGGAAGCTGGACGCTGGTGCGCAACGGCACATGCCTGAAGTGCGAAAGCTGCGGCGGCACGACGGGCTGCAGCTAACCAGTAGTCGAATCGGAAACTCTGAACGGCGCGGATCACATCCGCGCCGCTTTTTCATGCCTTGGCATCCTGAGTGAACAAATCCGCATTGCTGCCAAAGGAAATTCGCGCTTACGTGCCAAAAACCATCCTGTGTTGGAGAATCCCATGAACGACGTCGCCGCCATGCCGTCCCAATTGGATGAAAAGAATATCAATAACCTCAAGTTGCTGACCATCTTTCACTATGTGTGGGGCGGATTGATGGCGGTTTGCGGGTGCTTTCCGGTCCTTCACATTCTGATGGGTGGAGCGATGCTGGTTTCACCGCCTTCGGGAGATGCACAGGCGCAGGCCGTGGGTGGAGTCTTTGTCGTGGTGGGGTTGTTGGTGATGTTGTTCATCTGGGCGATTGCGGGCTTGATCATATACGCGGGAAAGTCGATCGCGGAGCGGAAGCGATGGATGTTCTGCCTGATCGTGGCAGGAATCAGTTGTTTGAATTTCCCCTTTGGAACGGCGCTTGGCGTATGCACATTGATCGTCCTGCTCAAGCCCGAAGTGAAGGCGGCGTTCGGCGTGCCGAATTGACGTCTTGTGATTCGTTGGCGCCCGGAATCGCGCTAGCCGAGCGTCCTGATCACGCGCGCAGGATTTCCCGCGATCACGCAGTTCCCTTCGGGAAAACTTTTCGTCACGATGGCGCCTGCGCCGACGATGGTACGATCCCCCAAGGTGACACCGGGCAGGATGACGGCGTTCATGCCGATCCAACAGTTACTGCCGATCCTGATGGGTGGCGCGGGGAGGTGCTTGGAATTGTCGAGCGGATCGTGATTTGCACTAATAAGTCCCACGCCGGGGCCAAGGTTGGTGTAGTCACCCACCTCGATGCCGTTGTTCGCCTGAATGTAGCAGTTTGGTGAATCGCCGGGAAAGGTCTCCCTGCCGAGCCGGACGCGTCGCGGGGAGCGCACCGTGGTGGTGAAGTGCACCGGCCAGCGAACGTTGCTGTTCACGCCAACCAACTGGCCCAGTCGCCACCAGACGCCGAAGCGGACACCGCAGCCCTGCGGGATGCGGAAAACGCTGCGAAGGAGCTTCGCAATCGCGCCGGGCAATGGGGGATTTCCTCTCAGGATTCCTCTTCG
>JADZDZ010000309.1 GCA_020850785.1 Candidatus Sumerlaeota bacterium
GTCATGTTGACCAGGCGCATTTCGACCATGACCTGCTTTTCCGGCACGTCGATCTGCTGCACCAGTTCCTGAATCTTCTGAACCGTTTCCGGCACGTCACGAATGATCAGTTGGTTGCTCGTGCCGACCACCTGAATCTTGCCGTCATCGCGATCCATGAATGGTTTGAGGGCTTCTGCAACGTCCTTCGCCGCAACCCAGTTCAGCGGAATCGTTTCCGTCACGGTTTCCTTCGATGTGGAACGAACCTGATCGCGGGGGAGCACGCGAAGGATGCCGCCCGCCTCAATCGTGTAGCCCAGACCATTCTGCTTCAGGATCGCGTCAAGCATCTGGCGCAGCGTCACCTTGCGCAGGCGCAGCGTCACCGTCTTGTTTGCCACGTCGGAGGGACGGATCAGGATGTTCAGTTCCGCCTGCTCGGAGATCAACCGCAGCACGTTTTCAAGCGATGTCCCTTGGAAATCCACGCGGCGGACGACTTCATTCAGCTTCGTCTCCACCTGAAGGTCTTCCACGTTGGGCACGCCCGTGTCCGCACGGCGCTGATTCTTCTCAAGGTTTGGCGGAACGTAGTAGTTTGAGAGCGTATCATTCCCCGCCGGGGCCTGACCGGCGCCGGTGGCCGGAGCGTTCGCCGCGCCGAAAACGCCTGTTTCCATCAGCTTAATCTGCGCATCAGTCATTTCCAGACTGCTGTCGGCGGCCAACGACTGCGCGCTGTCGGACGCACCCTGCAGGAGCGGCGGAACGTCGAATGTGAGGACAACACCTTCCGGCGTCGGTTCGCTCTTCACCGTGGTCCACTCGTTCAGGTCGATCGTCGCCTGCACGGCTTTGGAGCCATCGGGGCGCGTCACCTCCTGAAGGCGTGCGCGTTGAATGAGCTTGGAGCCATTGAGGTTCAGCTTGGGCTGTATGCCTGCCGCCAACGTTGCTTCCGGCAGCACCAGCGCCACCTGCCGCGCCTGTGCCCACTCATTCATTTCCGTCGCACCCGTCTCGTTCCATCGAACGAGCACTTTCTCCTGCGATCCTTGGGAAGTGATGGACCATCCGGAGATGGTTGGCGCGGCGAATGCCGACGCCGTCGCCATCAAGGCGGCCAGCATGCCCAAGGTGGAAATCTTCTTAGAGGACGGGGAATGCATGGAGTGATCTATGCTCCTTTGAATTTACTCTCGTAGTCGTGAACTCAAAAACTGCCTTCAACCTGCACTGGAAATTCCTGATTCAGGTAGGTGTAAACCACCTCAGAATCGCTAATCGACTTCACTTTCACACCTGCGTAGCGCGGAACCGCATCGCCCTCGCGCAGGAAATCGTTTCCAACCATCACCGTTGGTGTTTCCGTGATCAGGACTGCCGAGGTGTTCTTGCGAACCCATTCCGGCAGGTTCTGCTTTGTTTCAATCACGGGCACGGGCTCCGAAATACCGGAGGGGGCTTCCGCCAGCATCAGCGCGTTGATTTTTTCAATCTCCGCCGGAGCCTTTTGTCCTTCTTCCGTATTCGGATACTTCTCGCGGATTTCCTTCAGCGTATCGATGGCCTTCTTGTAGTCCTTGTTGGCCACCGCCGACGTCGCCTCCTCGAAGCGTTCCTGCGCGATCACGCGCTCACGCTCCCAGGGAATGATCATCGGGTCCGCCCCTTCGGGGAAGTAGATGAAGGCGGGCTTTGTCTTCTGGAAGATTCGATCGATCGCGCTCTGCGAATCGAAGATGGACTTCGGCTTCGCCAAGTCTTCCTGATATTCCTTGATCGCGCTGGGGGCCGGCAGGTTCATCAACTGCTCCAAGTCCGAGAGCGATGGCTCGGCAGGCGCCGCCGCGTCCGCCGGCTGTTCTTCGCTCGGCGCGGGCGCCGGCTGATCCTGCGCGTGAACGCTTGCGGCGAGCATGAAGCCCGCAGCGACTGGCAATGTGACGGAAAGTAGGTGTTTGAATTTCATTGTTGGTTCTCGCTCACCCCGGCTCGTTGAACGTGAAGGTCGAAAAATTCACTTCCATCGGATGGATGGAGGGGCGCTTTGCATTGTTGATCAGCTTGAAATCTGTCACGCGCATCAGGCGATCGGGGTTGCACTCGATCAGGTTGATCAACTGGCCGAACTCGTGGTAGCGCGCCGTGCCCTTGAAGGTGAAGGGATACTCGCGGAAGCGGCCGCGATTTGCTTCGGGCTTCGGCTCAAGGAAGGAGAACTGCACTTCCGTGCCTTCAAAATAGCCGCGCAACAGGTCGTAAATTTCGATGGGGTCCTGATTTGTGGGAAGGCGTGACTGCACCACTTCAAAAGCCTCCTGAAGCTGGCGCCTGCCTTCGTCGTTCTTCAGAAACGCGGTGAAGCGGGCGATCTTCTTCTCATCCTCGGCAATCTGCGTCTCCCTCCTGCTCGCGTCCGATGAATACTTGCGCGTGCTGGGAAGGACCTGCCACCAGGCAAGGTAGAGGATGATGATGAAAACTGCACCACCCAGAATCCCGCCCAGAAGGAGAGCTTGCTTGTTTTGTTCTGTCAGTGCTGCCATGGGGAGTTAGGCTCCTGCGATGTCCCGTGTCCGTGGTTTCGTTTTACTTGGCTGCTGCCGTGGTCTTCGTGGGGGCCGCGATCGTCGCTCCTGCTTCCGACGACGCCCCTTCTTCCTTCGTTTCCACCGTCACAGGGCGCGCATTGATGGTGAACGTGAAGGTCTGAACATCGCGCCCATCGCGCTTCTCGCTGCGAACTGCCGAGGGACGAACCGACGTCTGGAAGCCTTCCATGAAGGACGTTTCCGTCTTGTCAAAGGGAAGCTTCTTCTTCGAGGACATCAGGTTGCGATTGAACTGCACGATCGATTCAAGCCGCTGGTTTTCCGTGCCGCCGGGGACGTAGGCGATGCCGCTGATCATCATCGTCTGCGCGTACACCGGGACCTTCTCCGGCACCGGGGCGGGGCCTGGATTCTTCCCCTTCTTCTTCTTCTCGTACTCGTTGCGGCGCTTGATGGATTCCTGCGTCTCGCGCTCGGAAACCTTCTGCACGACCTGAAGCTGCGTTGTATAGACGCCTTCGGGCACAAGCATCGGAAGCATGTTCAACTTGCGCGACCACAGCACGCGATCCGGGGGATCCAGCGCGCGATCCAGCGCGACGATCTTGCTCATCCGGTCGAAGCTCATCTGCGTCGCGGTGTACTCGTTCTGCTTGGTGGTCATTTCCGCATGCACCTTGTCGGCCTTTGCCTTCACGGTGTCGTAGCGCTGCTTGGCGCCCGTGTACTGCACGAAAAGAACACCCACGATGGCCACGTTGACGATGAAAATGAGCGCCAAAATCAGCGCCACAAACGCGCCACCCGAGCCGCTGCCGGAGGAGCCTGCGCCGCCTGCGCGGCCTCCCGCCATTTCCTGCGGTAAGAGGTTAATCTTGATCATGGATCAGTCCATCACCTTTCTAAGCGCGAGGCCGATGCCGGCTCCCAATTGTTCTCTGTGTTCATCCAGCAGCCGCGCATCAACGTCCTTGCTGATGGCGAAATTGCGAAGGGGATCAATCACTTCAACACTCACGTCCAACTGCGACTGCAGGTACGCCGCGATGTTCTTCATCTTTGACGTTCCGCCGCCGATGATGACGCGCTGCACGGTCGCCCCGCCCGACTGCCCCTCGAAGAACTGAATCGAGCGGCGAACCTCGCTGATCAGTTGATTCAGGACGTTCTGGATCGCCTTGGAGGCCGTGGCTTCCGGCGAATCATCGCCAAGCTCGGAGCCCGTGATTCGCTCCACCGTGCCGCGAATCGTGCTGATCAACTCGTTTCCGCCCGTATCTTCCTCACTGTTGTCAGGGGCGGAAGCGCCAACCTTGCGCTTCAGCTCCTCACCCTTGGCGTAGGGAACCTGGCACTTCTGGCAAATCGCCTGCGTGATGGCATTTCCCGCCGTTCCGATGTCGCGGGAGAAGCGCGAGGTGTTGCCCACATAAACATTGATGTTTGTCACTTCCGCGCCGATATGCACCAGACAAACACATTCGTCGCGGCGCGGCTGGTAGTTGGCTTCGTAGCAGTTGAGGAACGCGAAGCCCTCAACGTCCACAACCACCGGCGTCAGGTTTGCGCTGCGCACCAGTTGCACGTGGTCATTGACCAA
>JADZDZ010000310.1 GCA_020850785.1 Candidatus Sumerlaeota bacterium
ACAAGATCAGTCGGCGGCGCGTCATCGATGGTGATCAACTCGCCGGGGAGCATCTTCGTCACCTTCGCGTGGTGGATCGCCATTGTCGAAAAGCCGCCGCCAACTTCCATCATGCGCGATGATTCCGTTCCGCACACGATGGCGGAAAGGATGGCGGCTTCGCTTGCGGTGATTTGCGAATTTCCCGCGAAGGGCGGACGTGCCAGAAACTTGCAAAGGCTTTCGTCGATCTGCGGTGCGATGATGCGGCTAAAAAAATCCGCCTGCACCGCTTCATTCCAATCAATGCGTGCGGCGTCGAAGACCGGCACTGCGGGGCGCGCAGCCGCTGGTGGGGGAGCGGGCGGCGCTTTCGCCGGTTCCGCGCTGCCTCCGAACAGTTTCTTGAAAAATCCCATGGGCGACCTTCAGCCTGACAGTTGCTGAACCTGCTTCCAGGTGTCCGCGATGGCGGCCTTCCAGCCCTGCTGCGCCGCCGCGATGAGGCCCGCCTCCTCTTCAATTTCGCGGGAGAGCAGTGCGATCGATTTCCCGGTCTCCGTAGGCGCGGGGTTCCCCGGCTGCGTGCGCGCCGCGAGGAGGAGTTCCGGATTTTCGAGGCCCTGCCATTCCTCTGCGGAAAGTTCCGCAATTCCCTGATTCTTGAGCGCCGCGTTCAGCACAGGCAGTTGAATCGCGCCTGCCGCGTCGCACTCGCGCACCACTTCACCAATCACGCGGTAGCACACGCGGAACGGCACGCCGCGCTTGCTGGAAAGGTGATCCGCAACGTCCGTTGCATTCAGGAAGCCTTCCGCGCAGGCTGCCTTCATCGCAGCCGCATTCACTTCCATGCGATCAAACACCTGCGCGAACAGCGCCGCCGCGTCCCGCACGTTGTCCGCCGCGTCGAAGCCGAGATACTTTGTCCATTGTGTGTCGCGATTGTAGCCCGATTGCAGCGCGATACCGATTCCCGCCAGCGACTGTGCGATGCCTGCGGCGACGCTCGCGCGGGCGCGCGTCACTTCCGCGAAGTCGGGATTGCGTTTCTGCGGCATGATACTGCTGCCGGTGACGTGTTCACTTGCAAGGCGCAACCAATCGCGCGGTGGACTGCTGAGCAGGATGATGTCCTGCGCGATGCCGCTCAGGTGCGAAAGGAACTGCGCGGCAACCTGCGCGAAGCGCAGCTCCAACTCGCCGCGGGACCAGATGCCATCCGCGCCCGACGGCGTCGGATGGGCGAAGCCCAGCAGCTTCGCGGTGCGCTCGCGATCAATCGGCCAGGACGTTCCGTAACTTGCGGCGGCGCCGAGGGGACAGGTCTTCAACTCGCGCAGCAGGGCGCCCAGCGCGCGTACGTCACGCAGCAGGCGCGGCAGGTAACTCATCGTCCAGTGCCCCCAGGTCGTGATCATGGCGGGCTGGCCGTGGGTGAAACCGGGGCAGACGGTGCCGGCATGGCGCTGTGCGTGCGTGGCGATGCTCCGCGCCAGCAGCGCAATATCCTGTGCCAGCGCCGCCACTTCGTCCCGCAGCCAGAGGCGCATGTCCGTGGCGACCTGATCATTGCGCGAGCGTGCCGAATGGAGCCGCCCCGAATGCTCCGTGCCGACCAGTTCGCCCAGCACGGTTTCCGATGACATGTGAATGTCTTCGCAGCTTGGGCGCAGGAAGGTCTCGCCCATTTCATTCTTCTCGCGCAGTTGGAGGAGTCCACTGGCGATGGCCATGCCGTTTTCCACCGTGATGATGTTGGCTTCGACCAGCATCAGAAGGTGGGCGCAGTTGGTCTGCAGGTCGTAGCGCGCGAGGCGTTCGTCCGCGGCCTCGCGCCCCGCAACGTCGTAGCCCGCCGTGTATTCCACGTTTGCGCGCGCGATGTTGGCGTCGCCCACGCGCTTGCTCCAGACGGGCTGACTCACTGCGCGATGTCCACGGGGGATTGTATAGACATCTTTACAACCTTACTCCTCGATGAGGCTGCTGTCCTGGAAGAGGGGAACCTTCTCCTCAATGTGCTTCTTCACATTGCGCAGGAAACCCTCAATGTCGGCCGTGGTCAGGTCGTAGTTGTCTTCGGGCAGCGTGTTGATGTCCACCTCGACGCCCATCGCCAAGTCCGCCTGCCGTTCGTCGCTGCTGCGCAGCGGCTTCACGCGAATCCAGCGGTTAACGACGCGATCGCCGTCCAGCACTGGCTTCGCCAGCGCCTGAATCTGGAGTTCCTGCAACCGGTCCCCGAAGTGATTCGCGCTCGAAAGCAGCGCCTTCTGCATGCGCTGGTTGGAGGACGCGTTGACGGGAACGAACAACTCTGTCAGCAGGCCGATGCGGACCGCCGTCGCGCCGAAGTGCTCATTGAACACGGAATGAATCTTCATCGCCTGCGGGATGAAGGCGTCGAAGGATTCCGAAAGGGTTCCGGGGCGAAGGCCGCGGGGGCCGCCGGGGTTCTGTTCCACCAGTTCGCCCGGCAGCATGCGGAATTGCAGCTTCGCCGGCGCGACTTCCAGCACCTTGCGCTGGTCTGCGGACATGAAACGCGCGCGGATGGCGTCCGGCGGCGCATTTTTCGGCACATCCGTGGCCACCTGCGGCTGGCCGTCAAGTTCCGGCAGGCGCCAGGGGAGCTGTTCCGCCAGCTTGCGGAAATCCTGAATGTCGAGCTTGCGCAGGAAAAGACCGAGGAACAACTGGGGAACCAAGAACCGTGAAATCATGAAGTGAAAAACCTATTCCTTGAAAAGAGGGACATGAAGAGCGGGCTAAAGCAGATCATTGGGGGGCGGGTACGCAACGGATAAATCGGCATTTTGACCGATTCCGCTCGCGACGCGCAGCCAATTCCCGCACTGTAACGCTCACGATTTCAGTGAGGTTTCCGCGATGCGCATCCTTTCCCGTTTCTGTGCCGTGCTGGCAATTTTCCTTCTGGCCGGCTGTGCCACCGCCAAGCCGAAGG
>JADZDZ010000311.1 GCA_020850785.1 Candidatus Sumerlaeota bacterium
CCGCGATCATTTTCCACATGATGGAGCGACTAAACCTGTCCGCCGCGGAAGTGCAGCGCATCCTGCAGAAGGAGAGCGGCGTGAAGGGCGTTTCCGGCCTGTCGAACGACCTGCGGGACATCGAAGCCGCCGCCGCCGCAGGGCACGATCGCGCGCGCCTCACGCTGGAAATGTACGCCTACCGCGTGCGAAAATACATCGGCGCCTACCTTGCAGTGCTCACGAACCCGCAGGCATTCATCTTCATGGGCGGCGTTGGCGAACGCGATGCCGCCATGCGCGAACGCATCCTTGCGGGGCTGTCCCACGTGGGCATTCGCTTCGACGCGGGGCGCAACCGGCAGGCAACGCTTCCCGAAGCGGAAATCACCACGCCCGACTCCCCCATTCGCGCCTTCGTGATCGCAACCAATGAGGAATTGATGATCGCGCGGGAGACACAAAACCTGATCAGCAATTCCTAACGCACCTTGCCGACGCCGATGCGCATCGCGGCATCCTCAATTGCTGTTGCCCGCGTTCGCACAAAACGCGATTCACGCGCGAAGTCGCCTCCCCCGGCGCAACCCCACGTGAAAGCATCAGCAATGGCAGGCCTTTCCCTTCGCCGTCTTCTCATCACCTTTTCGATTCTTGCGCTGGCCGTGATTTCCTTCGGGGGCTGCTCCTCCGCAAGCCGCGCGGACCTCTTCAAGAACAGGGAAACCACGGCGCCCCACAACGGGCGAAGCCTCGACCCCGGCGCGTGGGAAAAATTTGAGACGGTTGATTCAAAGCGCCGCCTGTCCAGCTCCCACACCACGTTCTGGTTCCTTCCCTTTCAATTTTCCGTCCACGATTTCCACGTCTCCAAGGACCGCGACAAAGCGGTGAGCCGCAACGTGATGTGGAACGACATCAGCACCCCGCTGCTGCTGACGGCGCTGCCGTTTCATTTCTCCTTCAGCGAATACCAGTACGAAAAAGGAAGCGACGCGCCGATTTCAAAATCGGGGTTCCGCTGGACGCTGCTGTGGGCGAACACCGAAAGCCGCGGCAAGGAAACCGATTTCAAGTTCCGCGCGAAGGGCATCCCGCTCTTCTACGCATTCGTTTCCGCAAGAAGCACGGAGAAGGACATGAAGCTTTCCTTCAACCACTCCCTTTGGACGCTTGGTCCCGCGCTGCTGCGCTTGAAGACCTCCGACCCGATCAACGGAGATCGAAGGGGATATTTCTTCACGCCGCTGCTGCTTGGCGGTGCCCTGGGCGGCATCCTGTGGACGGATCACTACGTCGTTGCGGAAGATCAAAGACTCTCGCTCGGCCACGGGCCGCTCTTCGGTCCGCTGGGCTACTGGAAGCAGCGCTCCGAATGGGTGAACTACAAACCCTCGGAGAACAAGGACGAGCCGCCAACGAAGGAAGTAAAAGGCATTCAATCGCAGAGCGGCGTCCTGCTGGGTGTCCTGTGGTCGCAGTACGAACGTCGCGACCTGAACGGCAAGATCGACAAGTCGCGTTACGGCCCGCTGTGGACCATGTTCGGCTGGAGCCACCGCGAAGGGCGACTGGCCATCAAATTCCTCTGGGTGCCGATTCGATTCTGACGTGGGAAGAAAATGGGGCGGGCGAGGGGACTTGAACCCCCGACCCCAGGAATCACAATCCTGTGCTCTAACCAACTGAGCTACGCCCGCCGCCGGGGCCGTGCGCCGTGTGGCGCAAAGGGACTGGGAATGTAGGAATGCTCCCGCCGCCCGACAAGGGTTTTCTGCGTCCTTTCGCGCGCCGCCCCATGTTTACACTTTCGCCCCAGCGCCATTTTCCACGTCCATGTGGCGCAATCATTTCGCTGCGCACTCCCCTATGCCGCCTCAAGTTATCATCGTCGTCCCCTGCTATAATGAGGAAAAGCGCCTGCCGGTCGCCGATTACGAGGCGTTTGTGCGCGACCACGACGACTACAAGTTCCTGATGGTCAACGATGGCAGCCGGGATGGCACGCTGAACCTGCTGAAGGCGCTCGCTGCAAAACATCCCGATTTTTTCGAGGTGCTGAACCTTGAGAAGAACGGCGGCAAGGCGGAGGCGGTGCGTCAGGGAATCCTGCGCGCGCTGGACATGGGAACGCAGTGGGTTGCGTTCTGGGATTCGGACCTCGCCACACGCCTTGACGAGTTGCCGCTCTTCACCGCCATCGCGCACGAAAGGCCCGACCTGCAGATCATCCTTGGCGCACGGGTGCGGCTGCTTGGGCGGGAAATCCATCGCAAGCTGCCGCGCCATATTCTTGGCCGTGTGTTCGCAACGACCGCCTCCAACTACCTGCGCTGGCCAGTGTATGACACCCAATGCGGAGCCAAATTTTTTCGCAACGTTCCGATCATCCGTGAAATCTATCAGGAACCATTCATCTCCCGCTGGATCTTCGACGTGGAGTTGCTCGTGCGTTTCAAGAAGGCGTGTCAGCGCGCGGGTGCGGGAAATGGCAGCGACAAGATTTACGAGCATCCCCTGCGTCGCTGGGAGGACGTGAAGGGCTCCACCGTCAAGGGGCGCGATTTCTTCAAGGCCTTCTTCGAATTCTTCCGAATCGTGATGAAGTACAAGTAAGGCTGCGGTTGCCGGCGATGCGGGACCGCTGCACTGCCCTCAAATCACCCGCTTGAAATACTTCTCCAACTCCTCGCGGCCAAGGCGCACGATGGTGGGCCGTCCATGGGGGCAGGTGAGGCTGAGGCGCTCCGCGCGAATTTGATCCAGCAGTTCCTGCATCATTGTCTGCGTCAGTTGCATCCCCGCGCGAATGGCGGAATGGCACGCGGTGCGAATCAGAATCTTCTCGCGCATTTCATCCAGCGCACGCGTGCGACGCGATTCATCGAAATCGCGGATCAGGTCGCGAATCATCGGAACAGGATCGAATTCGGGAAGGTCCGCCGGCAACGATTGCAACACCCAGTTGCGGGCGCCGAACTCCTCCACTTCAAAGCCGAGCGTTGCCAGGTCGCCGCGCAGGCCCCTCAGCGTTTCGCTCTCCGCAGGATCGAGGTCGAACGTCACGGGAATCAGCAGCGGCTGGGCGTTCGCCTGCGAGGCCCGTCGCTGCAACGCCAGATACACGATGCGCTCATGCGCCGCATGTTGGTCGATGATCAGCAGGTCTGGTCCATAGCGAACCAGCACGTAGGTCGCGGCGATCTGCCCCAGCGCCTCCGGCTCGTAGCGCCCGCCCCAGAACTGCTCATCGGGTTGCTCCCCCGCGCCCGCGGAAATGGTGGAGCCATCGCCGTGGCGAATCGTCGTGCGCCGCGTGGAAGCGGATGGCGTCGCGACTGCGTCCGCCGCGCCGTGGAAGCGACGCGCCTCCTGCATCCAATCGGTCTGCTGCGGGCGATCCTGCTTCCGATCGAAGGCACGGCGCACCAATTGTTCCGGCGACGTGAAAAATCCCGGCAGCACATTCGCGCGCGCAGGCTGCGGCGCGGGGGCTGCGGCATCGCGCGGCTCCTGCTCATCCGATCCCGCAAGGTCCACGCGCCCCACCAGTGACTCCGAACCTTCCAACGCGCTGCGCACCGCGTGAAACACGGTGCCGGCGATGTGACGCTCATCGCGGAAACGCACTTCCTCCTTCGTGGGGTGCACGTTGAAATCCACGTCGCCGGGCGCGATCGCGACAAACAGGGCACACATGGGAAACTTGCCGATCATCACGAAGCCGCGACATGCCTGCTCAAGCGCGGCCGTCAGCGCCTTGCTGCTGAAGGGTCGCTCATTCACATAGAAATATTGCGAACGTCGGTCATTGCGTGCGTCGTTTGGATGGGCCAGCACGCCATGCACACGGACACCTTCGCGCTCGAAGTCAACCGGCAGCAGCCCCCCCTTCAGGTTCGCGCCGAGGATGGATGCGAAGCGATCGGCCAATTGCTGTCCCGGCGGAAGCTCAAACACCTCGCGGTCATCGCGCTCCACGCGGAAGCCGATTGCCGGTTGCGCGATCGCCTGCCGCGTCACCGTCGCCAGCAGCGCATTCATTTCGCTGATTGTTGATTTCAGGAATTTGTGGCGTGCGGGGGTGTTGTAAAAGAGGTCGCGGATGATGATGCGCGTTCCCGCAGGGCAGCCGAATGCTTCGATCCGTTGGATGCGGCCCCCTTCGATCAGGATTCGCGTGCCGGACAGCGCATCGCGCTCGCGCGTTTGCATCTCCATGCGGGACACACTCGCAATGCTGGGAAGCGCCTCGCCGCGAAAGCCCCGCGTCGCCAGCGAGAACAGGTCGTCCACCGACTGAATCTTCGACGTGGCATGGCGCTGCAACGACAGCTCCGCATCGTCGCGATTCATCCCGCACCCGTCGTCGCGCACCTCCAGATCGCGCGCCTCATTGGAAACCCTGATTTCCACGCGCGTGGCGCCCGCATCGATGGAGTTCTCCACAAGCTCCTTCACGACGCTTGCCATGCGGACGACCACCTCGCCGGCGGCGATCTGGTTGATCAGGGTTTGCGGAAGGACGCGAACGGGCATGGGCAATTCTTTCCCCGCGTCCATTCGTCGCAAGGTTTTCCGCATCGTTGCGATAGGTATTGCCACGCCGCCTTTCACGCGTCATCCCCTGCATATTCAAACTTGCGGTGCGCATCCGCGCGGAAGCAGACCCCATGGCGCTTTTCAAGGCAGGCGAAGCGGTTCCCGGCCACCCTTTCATTCCCCGTGAATTGATTCTGGAGGAATCCTGGGGGGAGATTTGGCGGGCCCGCAGCGCCCTCGGTGCATCAATCCTTGTCGTTGGTTACACCACGCCGGAAGGGGACACGATCTTCGAGGAGTCCCTTCAGGCACTCCGCAAATGGAAGGAAGTTGCGGAGCAGGTGCCAACGCTGCTGAAGATCATTGAGATCAGCGAATCCGCGATCCCCTACCTGATTGTGGAAGACCCCGAAGGTGGAACCTGGCGCGAGGCGGTGATGGAATCGCAGGAGCCGCTCCCGCTGGAGGATCAGGCGGCAATGGCATCAATGATACTCGACGCCATCGCACACGGCGAAGCGAGCGGCCTCGCGCCGCTGGGCGTGACGCCAGATTCCATTTTTCACGCAGTGCGGTCTCCCAACATTTGGCGCCTGATTCCCATCGCGCCGAAATCCCCGCACGCGGTTACTCATCTGGCGCAGGGCCGCTACTTCCCGCGTGAAATCACCGTCGCCGAAAAGCCGGGGGAGATTCACGCCGACTGCTATTCGCTGGCGTGGATCTGGTCGGAGGGGATGCGGCGCGATTTCACCTCGCCGTGGCCGGAGCCGACGGAAGCAATCCTCTATCCCAAGCTGAGCCTCATTCTTGAGAGCACGCTCGCGCCGAAGGCCGGTTTCAGCAACGATCCAAACATCCTCCTGAAGAACATCGCAACATGGACGAGCGCGGATTTGCAGAGCGATCGCGAGGCGTTCGCAAAACGGCTGAAGGAAATGAGCCAAAGCGCCTTCATGCGCCTGTTCAACAAGAAGAAGGGGATTCTGGGAAGGTTCTTCGTCACGCTGCTGGTGGTTGGTGGACTTCTCGGCGGGATAGCAACGGTCGCAGCGGCGCGGATTGGCGGAGGCGGGGGCGGGGCCACCTGGGATGATGAACAACTTGCGAGGGAGTATTTCGCCGCGTTGTCGGCCAACAACACCGACAAGACACAGGAATTCTGCGACGATGAAGCTCTGGAACAAACGGGGCAGGCGGCCCGCCTGATTGCGGACATGAAGGCGAAGGGCCTGATCAGCAATTTCCAGCGCACCGATTCACGCATCATCGGCAAGGGGGAAACGCGGGTGGCGGAAGGCATCCTTTTCGACCAGGACAACAAGCCTTTTGCAACGATGCGCTTGAAGCTCCAACAGGAAGAAGGTTTTCTCTGGTCCGTCGTTGACGCTTATTTCACGCAAACACGTTTCAAGTAACCTCCATTGCCCCAGCAGCCGCGTTCCCGCTTCGGACTTTTTTTTCTTCCGCTCGCATCGATTCCCTACCTGCTGGCAAGGCCGCGCCTGCTGGTGCTCGCCATCGCTCCGCTCATCCTCAACCTCATCGTCTTCGCCACGGTGTTTGGATTGCTGACGCATTTCGTCACGACGCCGTGGTTTCAGGCCGGCGACGAAATGGGAACGCAGGTTGAAAAGTTTCTGGATGTCGCGATGGAGATCATTCTCGGCGGTGTCCTCGTCACGTTCACGCTCGTCGTCGCCGCGGGAATTTCCTTCCTGCTCATCATCCCCGTTGGTGCGCCGTTCTGCGACCTGATCGCGGAGCGCATCGAGGCGGACCTGCTGGCGGAAAAGCCGGCGCTGATCGTGCGCATGAGTTTCTGGCCGTCGGTGCGTCACGCCTTGTTTGAAGCGATCCGCCGCATCGCCTACTTCCTGCCGCTCTACGTCACGCTCTTTGCCGTTGCCTGGATTCCCGTGATTGGAAGCGTCACCGCGGCCATCCTCGGCTTCATGGCCAATGCGCTGTTCCTGTCGATGGATGGGTTTTCCTACGCGTTGGACCGGCGCGGGATGCAGTTTCGCGACAAGCGCGAATTTTTTCGGCAGAACAAGGGCCTTTGGATGCCGTTTGGCGCGGGCCTCGCCACGCTGGCGCTGATTCCCTGCAACATCCTGTGGCTGCCGATCCTGTCCTGCGTTGGCGCCACGCGACTCTACTGCGAGAAGAAACTCGCGGAAACGCCCGCACCGCCTACGGTAGGCTGATCGGCAGGCTTTCCGGCAGTTGCAGGTTCCCCTTCAACGCGGAGCGGAATGCCTCCCCCACCACGTCGCGCACCATTTCCGCATTCGGGCGCTTCTCAATGGGAATGCGCAGCACCGCCGATTTTCCCGCAACTTCCGGCTTCATTTTGTCGATCCACGAGATCGCGTCGCTCAGATACTTCTGATCGGCGGCATCGACGGTTTGCTTCAACTCGTCCTCCACCTGCGCACGGCCCAGCGCGATGGCATTCTCCAGGAATGACTGCGCGAAACCGGCGACCTCCTCCGTCTCGAAGGCGGAACGCAACTCCAACGTCGGCACCGTCGCCGCGTGAAGGCTCATCACCGTGCCTTTCGTTTTTGTGAACGGCCCCAGCATCATTCGCATCATCGCATTGTTACCCGTAAGGCGCGTCGGCATGTTGCCATTCAGGAAGAGAAGAAAATCGGGGGAACGTCCGCCCATTGAATCGACGGCGGAATCAAAGCCCGCATTCGGAGCGGTGAGGCCCTTCTTCTCCTTCAGAAATGTTTGCGCAGAGGCGAGCCAATCCTGATCCGGCGAAATCAGCAGCACGTTGTCAGCGGGCGCATTCACGTACAACTGCGCGCCGCGGCCCGACGGAAACAGTCCGTTCTTCCCCGCGCTCCAGGGGATCACATTCAGCGTCTTCAGCGCCGTCGCAATTTCCGACGCCTTGAAGTTTCCACCAATCGCAACGTAGTCCCGCTGAATCCTCATCCCCGTGGAAGGGTCGCCGGAGGACACCGCGCCCACGGCGATGGAGTTCAACTTGATCGAACCCAGCTTGCCGAACGCCACCCGCAGCCCCGCTTCCGTGGCGCTGGAGGCGGGTGCCCCGGCGCCGCCGGGTTTTGTGCTTTCCGCCACGGCTTTTTCAAAGTCCGCACTCGGAACCAGCGACAGCAGCGATTTCGGGTTCTTGAACGCGCCAAGGTCCGCCGCGAAGGCGACGTCCGCCTCCGGTGGCAGCATCCCAAGGACCTTGGGCAGGTTTGCCTGCGCCAGCGTGACGCAAGGCACCACGATGGCACAAACAAGCAAAACGAAAATTGGGAGAAACCGGCTTCGCATTCAAGACTCCTTCTTTGGTGCATCGGCTCGGATTGGCCATGCGGAAGCCGAACTCCGTCAAGGAGAGAGCTTTTTTCGTGACAGCGTTTTCCGCCACGGACACACTCCCCTGCATCAGCGAATCAACCGGCAGGATTATTGCCTGTACTGCCATAGCGATAGTTTATTCTGCGCACCCCACCGGAAAAGGTTCATGGGCCCCTCCCCGCTTCGAACATTCATCAATGCCATCCTGATTTTCGCGACGGTCCTTCTTGCCGCACCTCTCCCCGCTCAATGGGGAGCCGCTGCCAAGGTGGTCACCGTCACTGCCGCCGTTGACCCTGCGGACACCACGCAGAATGCGGACGTCAAAATCACCATCACCGCAAAGGTCGATGCGAAGTATCACCTGTACGGGATGAAGCAGCCCCCCGCGCAGAAGGAAGGCCCCGGCCCCGTGCCGACGGAGATCACGCTCGATGAAGCCTCCGCCAAGATTCTTGAACCCGTCGGCGAATGGAACGAACCACGGCAGACCATCAAGTTTGATCAGGGCTTCGAGCGCGAAGTCTCCTATCTCTACGGATCGCCGCTCGCCTTCACGCGCACCTTCAAGGTGAAGCCCTCGACTCCCGCAGGCGAACACAAGATCGCAGGCGTTGTCCTTTTTCAGGCCTGCACGGAAACAAGCTGCCTGCCGCCGAAGGAAGTAAAGTTTGAAGTCGTCATCAAGGTGACCGGCACGCCAGCGGCGGCGACGCCTGCCGTCGCGACGCCAACGCCGGAGCCGACGAAGGCCCCCGCTGCGGCGCTGTCCACCACGCAGCCGCCCTCCACCCCCGGCCCCGGTGCCGCCGCGAAAACCACCGGCGCGGCCCAGCGCATCATCGCTGAAAAATCGCTGGGGTCGTTCCTGCTCGGTGCGTTCCTGTTCGGCCTTGCCGCCCTCGCGACCCCCTGCGTTTTTCCCATGATTCCCATCACGATCACATTCTTCACGAAGCAATCCGGCAATTCACGTGCGAAGTCGATCAAGCTCGCGCTGGTCTATGTGCTCGCGATTATCGCCGGATTTTCTGTCATCGGATTTGGAATCTCGCTGTTGTTGCTGGGCGCAGGGGCGGGCACTTCCCGCGCGGGATTTGCGAACCTGATCTCCGCCAATCCCTGGGTGAATTTGTTCTTCGCGCTCCTCTACATCGCCTTCGCACTCAGCCTCTTTGAGGTCTTCGAGTTCCGGCTTCCGCAATCGCTCAGCGGAAAGCTGAACCAGTCGGCGCAGGGAAAAAGCGAAGTCACCGGCATCATCTTCAAGGCGCTCGTGTTTGTCGTGATTTCCTTCACCTGCACGGCCCCGTTGATTGGTGCGCTGATTGTGCAGACCATCACCGGCGGCGGCTGGTTGCGTCCGCTCATTGGAATGACCGCCTTCGCCACGGGATTCGCCTCGCCATTCTTCCTGCTGGCGCTCGCGCCGCAGTGGATCGCGTCGCTGCCGAAGGCCGGTGCCTGGATGTACTCCACAAAAATTGTCATGGGCCTGCTGGTCATCGCGGCCGCCTTCAAGGTCCTCAGCAACGCGGACCTGGTGTGGAACAAGGCGGACATGATCCTCACGCGCGAAGTCCTGCTCTCCGTGTGGGTCGGCCTGTCGCTGGTGGTTGCCTTCTACCTGTTTCGCTTCATCAAGCTGCCACAGGACGATCCGGGAGAACAAATCATCGGCTACCTGCGCATGATGCTCGGCGCCGGCGCGCTCGTGATTACCTTCTATCTTGGTGCGGGATTGTTCGGCGGAAAAGTTCACGCGTGGGTTGATGCGTACCTTCCGCCCGACCTTGCCCCTGCGGCGGCGGGAAGCCAAGCGCCCGCCATCGCATCCAACAGCACCGGCGGTTCGGAAGTTTCCGCAGGATTCAGTTGGTTCACCGAGAAGGAAGAAGCTGTCGCAAAAGCCAAAGCCCTCGGAAAAAACATCTTCATCGATTTCACCGGCTACACCTGCACGAACTGCCGCCTGATGGAAAAGAACATGTTCCCGAAGCCGGAAATCGCGGGGCTGCTGAATGAATATGTGCGCCTGAAGTTGGTCACCGACGATCGCGAAACCGGCCAGAAATGGCAGGAGTATCAGGCGAAGACCTTCGGCACCGTTGCGCTACCCTTCTACGCCGTGATCACGCCCGACGGGGAAATTCTTGGCACCGCGGAATACACGACGGACGTGAATGAGTACGCGGGATTCCTAAAGAGCGGACTGAAGACGGAACTGGTCAGGGCCAACTGAATCGCAACCCCGCGCGAGCGGGTGTTACTCCGGCCAGTCAAGCTTCGACGTGTCGCCGTTGAGCATCGCCCGCAGCGGCGGCGCGAAGCCTTTCGCCATGCGGTCGAAACCAAGGTCCGTCGGATGGATTCCATCCACGGTTCCCTCCTCGTCGCCCGCGATTGTTGAAGGGCCGTCGAGGAAATAGAGCTTCTTCATCCCCTCCGCGCGAAGGCGATCACGAATTGCCTTCAGCTTGTTGTTCCGCTCCCCCGCCAGGTCCGCCTTGATGTGGGAGACCAGCAGGATCGGCGTGTCGGGACGCGCCTTTCGCAGGTTCCGCACAAAGACCTCAAGCCGCTCATCCACCATTTCCTCCGTCATGTTCGGAAG
>JADZDZ010000312.1 GCA_020850785.1 Candidatus Sumerlaeota bacterium
AATCCTATCCCACCGATCAGCAGGATTGCGGCACTAACGAGTTTGAGTTTGCTTGAACCGTCGTTGGTGGCCATGTGGATTTGCTCCGTCATGAAAGGATAACGGCAAACAAGCTCCCTTCCTTCGCATTCCAGCTGATTGGACCGTGTTGTTTGCCACCAAGTGTATGTCATCCGCCCAACTAGAGACACAACATTCGTCACTTTTTCGCCAGACAAAGGTGCGCGTGGCGGTGAATACGGTGCGCCATATCAAGAGCCACCTGTATCTTCACGCGGCGGTGGGCGTGGGGTTGCTGACGGTGCTGCTGGCGCTGGGAATTGGCATCTTCTACTACATCTTTTCATTCCTGATGCGCCCGCCGGTGTTCGGCGCGCCGCTGATGGACCGGTTGGTGGGGATCGTTTTTCTGATCTTCTTTTCGATGCTGCGGTTTTCGAATTTGATCATCACGCTTTCCACGACGTACCTGTCGCGGGAGGTGGAATTCCTGATGGGGCTTCCCATATCGCGGCAGTCGGTTTTTCGGCAGAAGCTGATGGAATCGGTCGTGTACAGTTCGTGGGCTTTTGCGGTGTTGAGCATCCCGATCTTCGTCAGCTTCGGCTATGTGCGCTCCGCCCCGTGGTATTACTATATTCTGATCATCCTTCTGGTGATTCCCTTCCTGCTGGTGCCGGCTTCGCTGGGGGCGATTGTGACGATGCTGCTCACGTCGTTCCTTCCCGCGCGAAAGACGAGGACGCTGGCGATTGTGCTCGGCATTGTGTCGCTGGGGGCGATGTTCGCGATTGGCAGGATCACGGGGCTGGGGAGGCTGCTGGCTTCGGCGGACCAGCAGGACCTGCTGCAGATCATGAGCGCGCTCGGCATCGGCAGTTCGCCACTGCTACCAAGCGCGTGGCTGTCGAATGCGCTGCTGGCGATCGCGCCGGCGGATCCGTCCGACCGCAATCTGGGGATGTTCCTCTACTGGCTGGCGATGCTGGTGGCCACGGCGTTGTTCCTGCTGGAGGTCACGCGTTGGCTGGTGCCGCCGTTGTATTATCGCGGATGGTCGCTGTCGCGCGATGCGGCGGTGCGCGAGGTTGAATCGAATGCGAAGTTCACGCCGTTCCGCATCATCGACGCGCAACTGGAGCGATGGCTGCCGCAGTCGACGGCGGGGCTGCTGAGCAAGGACTTGAAGACGTTCTGGCGCGATCCTTCGCAGTGGGCGCAGCTTGTGATTCTCTTCGGCCTGATGGTGATGTACGTCACGAACCTTGGTTGGTCCTCGCGCTATGGGAACACGATCACCCGCGTGGTTGAGGAGGCGAACTGGCGCCTGATCCTTTCGATCTTCAACCTCGCGGCGACATGCTTCATTCTTTCCATTCTGACGACGCGGTTTGTCTACCCGATGCTGAGTCTGGAGGGACGCGGCTTCTGGACGGTGGGGCTGGCGCCGATTCCGCGCACGCGGATCGTGTGGCAGAAGTTCATCCTGTGCCTGCTGCTGTGCATTTTTGTCAGCGTGCCGTTGACCATCCTTTCCAACGTGATTCTGAAGGTGCCGGGGGATTTTGTCTGGATGTCGCTGGGGTCGGTGCTGGTGATGAGCGTTGGCCTTACCAGCATGAGCGTTGGCATCGGTGCGATCCTGCCGGATTTCAAGGAGGACAACCCCGCGCGCATCGCGAACGGCATCGGTGGCACGCTGAACGTATTGTTGTCGCTGATCTACATCGCGCTGTCGGTCATCTCGATCGCGCTGCCGTACCTTTTCGCGAACGCCTGGTTTTTGTCGTCAGTGTACGGCATCGCCTACCTGATGTTGGCGGCGGGATTGCAGGCCTTGGCGATCGTGGTGCCGCTGCGGCTGGGGCTTCGCCGCTGGGAACGGCTCGAATTTTGATGGAAAGGGTGCGTGTGTCGTTTGGGAGTTGACATTCTGGCGTCGCATTGCCATCCACTATCTTCTGAATGCCGCTGCGAAGGCCGAAAGTTTTCATTCGATGATTCATCCACTTGCCGCACTGATCCGCTTCCACGAAATGCAGACGGAGGCTTCCGTGAAACCGGAGGCGCCGCCGCAGCAGGAGGCGCTTCGCCTGCAGCAGGCGATGTCGCCGACGCTTCAGCAGCATTACCTGAAGCTGTTTGCGCGCTATGGCTCCACGGCGGTGCTGCCGCTGCGGCGCGGGACCTGCACCGGTTGCCACATGCGCCACCCAGCAGGGGCGGGCAAGCTGGCCGAGGGGGTTTCCCAGTGCCAGAACTGCCACCGGCTGGTTTACGACGCGGACGAGGCATTCGAGCTCTGCGTCGGCTGACGGTATAGATGTCTATACAATTTGTTCGCACCACCCCAAGGCAAACCCCATGGCCCCCGGCGTTGTCTGGTAGGTAGTCCTGCCGAAGGATGCCGGAAAGGCCGCTTACCGCTTGTTCCTGCGGGCGCGCGCGTGCCCTTCTGGCGGGGTCAATTCAATCACGAAGGATGGCGGCGTGAAGGCGTTTCCAATTTTTTCCAAGGTTGCCCTGATTTGCCTGACGGCAGGGTTGTGCGAAGGTGCCGCGCAGGCCGCAGTGGACGCCCCCGATCCCGTTCGCCACATGATCACCACCGCCGCCGCACCGGACACGGGGGTGCTTCCGATGGGCGCGCCCAATTCGCGCTATCCGGCGGTGCCCGGCCCTCTGGTCAACTGCGACGAGGTGAAATTGCAGGCAATCCTCATGACGCCGACGATCGTCGTCGGGGAGCCGGCGATCATTCGCCTCGTGATCCGCAAGGAGGACCCCGCCATCCCCATCGTTGAGTTCCGCTCCCGGCTGGCCTACGGCACGGACCTGCACGTCTTCGTGACTCCGCCACGGGGGCGCCCCTACGAGTACGTGGGAAGCAAGGTGGGTTCGCAGGTGCCGACGGGCGTGGTGACGCTGGACAAGTTCAACACCTACCGTCTGGACTATCGCATGGCGATGGACAAGGACACGGTTTCCGGTGCGGCCTTCGAGGAGCCGGGTGTCTATCGACTTCGGCTTGTTCACGAATGCGGCAGTGCGATGCCCAACCAGAACCAGACGGTGCTGGGGGAATTTTCCATCACCGTGAAGGGCGCGGAAGGAGACGATGCCAAGGCGCTCGAATTTCTGAACGACTTCCAACTGTTTGAGTGCATTCAGGGAGGGAGCGCCAGTTACGCGCTCGGCAACAAGAAGCTGGACGCATCGCAGGTGGCGATGTTCCAGCGCATCGTGGACCTGACGCCCAAGGCCGCGTTGCGTCCCTTCGCCATGCAGGTGCTGGCGGACTATCACATGGAACAGAAGGAAACCGACAAGGCTGTCGCGATTCTTTCAAAGTTGATCGCCGAATATCCGGGAACGCTTCAGGCGGAGGAGGCCACGATGCGGTCCATTTCGGTGCTCCACACCGAGGGGCGCGAAGCGGAGGCGCGCGCGCGTTTCGACACGGCCTGGCAGGACCCCATCATGAGCCAGTTGATGCTTCCGGGTTCGCCAAACTGGAAGCGCTACGTGGCGGACTACGAAGCCGCGCCCAATACGGTGACGCAGTGGAGCCTCTACGAGTTGCCGGAAAAAGACCCCCCGGTCTTCAATCCAAAGGCCACGGGCCCGACGGTGACGCTGACGAAGGAGGCCATCGCGGACCTGAGGCGGCTCGGCAATGTTTCGTTCCTTGGCGCGGGGAAAGTCGTGGACGAGCAGGGAAACCCCGTGGACGTGGATACGGGCGAGCCTAAGTAACAGGCGCCTTTGACCGGCGAATCAATATCACGACTCCCGCCGCAAACATGAAAAGGGAGAGAATCTGCGACGTGCTGATGGCGCCATTCAGAAACAGGCCGCGCTCCGCATCGCCGCGCAGGTATTCAAGCGTGAAACGCAGCACCGAGTAGCCCACGAGGTAGGCTCCCAGCACGACGCCGCGCGGCCGCGTTTTCATCATCATCCAGACGAGTGCGGCGCTGAGGATGAAAAGCCCCGTCGCCTCCATCAACTGCACGGGCCAGATGGGAAGCGAGTGGCCGTGGAGGGTGTCCGTGATCAACCCCGCGCTCACCTGATCCGCGTAGGCATTCGGCCAAAACGCACCGTCGGGCATGACGATCCGCGGCACCCGGATACCGAGCGGAGCCTCGCACTGGCCGCCGTAGCAACACCCCGCCAGATGGCAACCGATGCGCCCGAAACCGTGGGCCAGCGCAAGCGCCGGCATCAGGATGTCGCCCACCAGCCAAGGATCGAGCTTCTTCCTCTTCAGGTAGAAAAGGCACGCCCCCGCGGCGCCGATGAAGCCTCCGAGGAAGACAAAGCCCGTGCGGGAAAAGATCATCTCGCCGGGGTTGCGGAGGAAGTCGGGGAACTCCGTGATGATGTAAAGAACGCGCGCGCCGATGAAGCCCGCCGCGACGGCGATGAACACCAAGTCAAAGAAGATGTCCGGATTCAGGCCACGCCGCTTGCCCAACCACGACGCCAGCAGGGCGCCGCACAACAAGCCCACGGCGATGAGCAGGCCGTAGGTTCCGATGAAGAATGTGTCGCTGATGCGGATGAGAACGGGATGCAAATGAGAACCGGAGGAACCGCGCGTGTTTGATGCGGGAGATGTTTGTGCGCCGTAAGGCCACCGATGCAAGTCGCGAAACAGGGACCAAAGGCAACGGATAGAGGATGGCGAAAAAAAAGCGAAAATCGGCTTGCGTTTCGCCCACGGCCCCGCTTTGCTGAGGGGTACAATGCAGTGCGGGAGATGAGAGTGTCATGATAATGAATTCAAGTAAGGGGTTGTACGGCATGGGCGGCGGGGATTGCATGATCCCCGCCGTTGACAATGGCGGGGAGGAGAGGGCGCTGATGTGCATTCTGCCGGAGGGCCTGTGGGCCGACGAGGCGCGTCGGCGGCTGGCGGAGGTGGCGCAGGAGACAGGCATGAGGCTCGTGCCGGTGGGCGCGGGCGCGCAGGCGGCGATCCCCTGTGACGCACGGCTGGTGATCCGGCGCGCCTCCACGGGAATTGTGGTTTTCGACGGGCGGGAGGTGCTGCTGACCCCCCTGCAGTTCCGGATGCTGGCGTTTTTGGCGGAGCACGCCGGGGAGGGGATGCCCTACGAACGGATCGAACAGGTGGTCTGGGACGGGGTGATTGTGGAGCGGCAGCAGATAGGTTTTCACCGCCGTCGCCTGGAGGAAAAGCTTCAGGGGGGCGCGCGGGAGGCGGAAACACTGATCGAAACGCATCCCCGCTGGGGAATCCGGCTTCGGCTTTCGCGGGAGCAGGTGCGGTTTGAAGGGGGCGGGGGGATGCTGCTTCGTGCGCCAGCCCGCATTGTCCCCGTCAATTTCATTGCTCGCGAAGTGGGCTGACGTATCATTGCGGCGCCTTGAACAAACCGGGTCGGATTTGACGGATGGCGCTTCACAGCCGAGACCGCCGCGTGGCGGGACAAATTCAGGAACTGCTGGCGTCGGTCATCAGCCATGAGCTGAACGATCCACGGGTGCCGAAAATTTTCACCATCACGGATGTGACGGTGGCGAAGGACCTGCGTTCGGCGCGGGTTTATTACAGCCAGCTTCCCGACGATGAGAAGGCGCTGGCCCGAACGGAAGGCTTGATCGCCGATTCAATGGGCTACCTGCGCGGCCGCATCGCCGAGGACATCAACCTGCGCGTCACGCCGGAGCTTCACTTCAGCTACGATCCATCGGCGAAGAACTACCAGCGGATCAACACGCTGCTGCACGGTGGGAACCCCGATGCGGGGGAATCGGCAACTCCAGAGAAATCAAAACGCAAAGGGCGACTATAGGATGTTTGTGAAAAAATTCACAAGTTCCCGCTTGTCAGAAAGCCCAAAAAACCAGACCTTTTCACTGCGCTGGCGCGCTTAAGGATGCCTCTCTTTCGTGGATTCGTATAAGGACTTTCTGAAAAGCGAACTCGATGCGCTGACAGGCTTCCTGCAGGCGGCCTACCGCGTGGATGGGGAGTTGATGCAGGAGGTCGCTTCCTACGTGGAAGCAGGCCAGGGGAAGTTGCTGCGGCCGGCGATTGTGTGCCTCGTGGCGCGCGCCTTCGGATACAATGGGCGGGACCAACTGCACGCGCGTCTTGGCGCGGCGGTGGAGCTTTTTCACACGGCCACGCTGCTGCATGACGACGTGATCGACAACGCATCGCTGCGGCGCCGGCGGGCGACGGTGAATGCGAAGTGGGGGAATGACGTCGCCATCCTCTTTGCGGATTACCTGTACGCGACGTGCTTCGACCACGCGCTTGCGGCGCTCAGCCCGGAGATCGTGCGGGTGCTGACGAAGACGACGCAGAAGATGACGGAAGGGGAAATGTACCAGATCGAGCGGCGCGGCGACTGGCTTTCCGTGGCGGACTACTTTTCAATCATCCGCGCGAAGACGGCGCACCTGTTCAGCGCATCGGCAGGATTTGGCGCGATGATCGCAGGACAGAATGGTGACGTGCTGCAACAGATGTTCGAGTTCGGCATGAACTTCGGCATGGCGTTTCAGATTACCGATGACGCGTTGGATTACGAGGCGCAGGGCGACAGTTGGGGGAAGCGGGTCGGCGCGGACCTGAAGGAGGGAAAGCAGACGCTGCCGCTGCTGCACACGCTCCAGCAGGCGACACCCGATGATCGCGCGGCATTGGTGGATATTCTGAACAACGGGCGTGATTTCGACGCGGTGCATGGCTTCGTGAAGCAGTACAACGGCATCGATTATTCGCTGGAGAAGGCGGGCGACTTCACGAAGGCGGCGATGGACATTCTGGAATCGCTGGAGGAAAACGAAGCGATCGCGCACCTGAA
>JADZDZ010000313.1 GCA_020850785.1 Candidatus Sumerlaeota bacterium
CAACGCGGCGGCGTTCCTTCGTCGTCAGCGGCCCCTTGCCGTCGATCGGATTGCCCATCGCGTCAAGCACGCGGCCGATGACCTCCTCACCGACGGGAACGTCGGCGATGCGGCCCGTGCGGCGAACGGTGTCGCCTTCCTTCAGGTTGCGGTCCGACCCGAAGAGCGCCACGCCAACGCTGTTTTCTTCAAGGTTGAGAACCATGCCGGTGGTGCCGTCGCCGAACTCAAGGAGCTCACCCATCTGCGCCTGTCGAAGGCCGTACACCGTGGCGATGGAATCGCCGACCTTCAGGATCGTGCCGACGTTCTCGACTTCAATCTTTGACTCGAAATCTTCCAGTTCAGACTGGAGGATCGAGGAAACTTCATCGGGGCGAATCGAAATCATAAATGCCTCTTCTTCTCGTTCAACCTGCCCGCCGCTTGCGCGGTCGGGTTTCTGTCACAATACGCTCGCGCTCTTCAACCTCGTGCGCAGCGCCGCGAGTCCCCGCGCAATCGTCGTGTCGATCAGGATGTCACCGCACTTGAAGCGCACCCCGCCGACCACTGATGAATCGACCTTGAAATCAATCAGCAGCGTCTTGCCGAGCGATCGACCCAACGCAGCCGTCATCCGCTGCTTCTCCTCGGCGGAAAGCTCCACCGCGGTCAGGACTTCCGCGCGGAAGAAGCCGCGGTGCTCGTCATACTTCAGCAGGAACTGGTCAAGCACCGCATCGTAGGCTTCCAGACGGTTGCGCTTGATCAGGAGCCGCACGAAGTTCAGGAACAAGCCATCCACGCGGCCACCATACAGCTTTACAAAGACCGCTTCCTTCTTCTCGCGCGCGATGTTCGGCGATTCGAGGACGGACTTGATCCGCGCCTGCGACTCCGGGGTCAGCGACTTCTGGATTTGCCGGATGCTCTCGGCAAACTGATCCAGAATGCCCTTCTTCTTCGCCGCTTCGAAAAGCGCTTCCGTGTACGATGCAACGACGCCAAGGTCCGCAATCATGAGAGCTGCTTCTGCTCCACTTCACTGATGAAATTGCCAATCAGATCGCGGTGCGCCTGCGCGTCCAGCTTCTTGTGCAGCAGCTTCTCCGTCGACTGCAGCGTCATGTCGACGATGCGGTCGCGCAACTCCACGCGGGCCTTCTCGATTTCAACACGAATGTCGGACTCGGCCTTCTTCCGAAGATCGTCGCTCTGCTTGCGGGCCTGCTCCAGCAGATCGGCGGACGCCTTGCGGCCTTCCTCGATTGCGCGGTTCAGGCGCTCGCGTGCCTCGTTGTCGATCTGGCGAAGCCGCTCCTCGTAGTCGCGAATCCGCGAATCCAGAGCCGCCTGCTTTTTCTCGATCGTGTCGAACTCCCGCGCGATTGTCTCGCGCCGTTCGTCGATCAACTGCATGATCGGACCCCACGCCACCTTGTACAGGATCGCGACAACAATCGCGAACGCGAGGATGACGGTTGCCATCTGGGCGACCAACTCGCCCGCAGCGGCGCCGATGATCAATGTGGTTAGCATGACCTAATACCTTCCTTCAATGCCGGAATGTGCGGCGGGCTTCACGCAGCCGTGAAGCGCGCCGATTACTTGGTGATGTTACCGGTAAGGAAGATGGAGATCAGGGCGTAGATCGCGAGCGCTTCGATGAACGCGGCGCCGATGATCATCGCGACCTGAATTTTCGGAATCGCTTCGGGCTGACGGCCCATCGCTTCCATCGCACCGCGCACTGCGTTGCCGATGCCGATGGCTGCGCCAAGTGCTGCAAGCCCAAGACCGATGGGATACGCAAAGCCGATGGCAGTCTGAACGTTCTGAAACATGGAGACTTCTCCTGTGAGTATGCCGGCTGCACCTGGCAGCCTTATTTTGAAACACCGCCCCGTCGCTCTCGCTCCGGTTGCGGAAAATTCCCTGCGTTAGTGCGGAACTGGTTCGTGAACCGGCGCCGCGTGCCCATGATGGTGATCGTCACCGTGGGCGTGCCCGTGGTGGTCGTCATGCCCATGCTCGTGATCATGGGGAAGAACGAGCATGATGTAGATCGTGGAAAGCAGCGAGAACACAAGAGCCTGAATCGCCGACAGCAGCAGGCCCAGCGCATAGAACGGAATCGTCAACGGAACGCCGATGTAGGCGCCGAAATCCGGCGTCCCCAGCAGGTGGCTGACCGCCGAAACCAGCGCGATGCCCATTCCCATGAACGCGCCGAAAAGGATTTCCTTCCCAAGCATGTTGCCGAAGAGACGAAGCGCCAGCGACAACGGCTTCGACACGAAATCCGAAATCAGTTCCAAGATCAGGAACAGCGGCGCCAGAAGCCAACCCATCAGGTCCTTAGGCTGACCCATCAAGTGGTGGATGTAGTTGATCGGCCCAAGGCGAATCCACGCCGTCGCCTGCACCACGATGAACGTGCACAGTGCCAGACTGCCGGTGATGATCAGCGACGCCGTTGGTGGCTTGAGGCCCGGAATCAGGCCCATGAAGTTGCTGACGAGAATCAGGCAGAACAGTGTGCCAAGGAACGGCAGGTACTTGCGGCCATTCTCCTCGCCGAGCACGCCTTTCGCAAAGTCCGCGATCCCACCAACCAAACTCTCAATGAAAACCTGACCGCGCGTCGGTTGGCGCATTGCCAGACGACGATCACGACGGAAGCTGCCGGTGGCCGCATAGAAAATGCCCACCAGAATGATCATTGAAAGGCCAAGATAAACGTGATTTTCCCACGGCAGATAATTCACGATGGGAAGGGGCTTTTCCAAGCGCCCGTAATGCAGCGCCTGCGCCAGCGTCGGGGTCTGCCCCTCGACGGCCTTGAACTCGCCGTGGCCATCGCTCACCAGCCAGTTCTCGACAACCTCCGGGCGCTCGGTGCCGGGATGCTGCTGCACGTACTGGTCAATCAGCCCGTGCTGTTCCTTGCCATACCAAATCTGAATCAGGTGCGGTGGCTCCGGCGGATGCGTGACGTGGCGCCCAAGCACCAGACCATGGCCGCCGTGGCCGCCCGATTGCTCCGCCGTGTGCTCCCCGCCCTTCGCCGCATCACTCGCGTGATGGCCGACTTCCTCTGCCACTGCAGCCTTCGCGCCGTGCGCCGAATCAATCAGCGCATCCGTCGTCGGGTGGTGTTCAGCAGGCTGTGCGTTGTGTTCCGGTTGCATTCGTGCCCTAGCCTTCAAGTTCCACGCGGGCCGGCGTCATCGCCTTGCCGCGCACAAGTTTGAATCCCACGTGAATGAACAGCGTTACAAAGAACGTGTTCAGCGCCACGAGGAAGGATGAAATCTCAATGCCCATGTATTTTCCAACGATCAGCAGGAACACCAGCAGCAGCGGCTTGATCGCCAGACCCATCACAACTCCCGCCAGATTCCTCGACGTGATGCCGACCAGCAACTGCCACAGGGCAAACCAGTTGATCAGTGCAAGCACGGCGATCGTGCCATAGCGCGCCGCCCACAGCGAATTCATCGGAAGCGCCACGAGAAAAACAGCGAGCGAAAGCGCGGCACTGGCCGCAAAAGTCTTTTTAAGGTCGCTCGTTTCCAACTGAATCGCTGCCGCTCAATCCTTCTTGTCTGATGCCGCCTGAATCGCCTTCAGTTCCTTCACCAACCGCACCGTTTCGCTCACGCCCACAACCAGACCAAGGACCAGCCCCACGTACAACAACCATGGGTGTCCGAAGTGCCTGCCTGCCCAGTTGCCGAGGAACGCGCCCCCCACCGGGAACACGACCATGACTGTGGGAATGGCAAAAGCAATTCCCTCAGTACGGAATGCTCTGCCACCCTTGCGCAATTTGCTCTCTTCTGCCACGGAAAAACCCTGAAAAAACTGCGTGAAAAGAGCCGCCGCCGTTGCGCGGTGAGTTGGTAGGGTTGCGCACTCCCCGGTTCAAGGGAAAAGTTTGGGAAAAATTTCACAAACTTTTGAGCGCCATAAAATCACAAGCCTTGAACGCCAGCGGGCCGTCTCCCCGCAAGCTCCTTGTGACCCCGCCTCCCTCACGATCGCTCCCGCTTGACTTGCGAAACCACGACCGGAAAAGTCGTCTCTACCGTGAGAATCTCAAGGAAAACAGATTACGCCATCCGCACGCTCTTCTCCCTCGTGGACGAGTACGGAAACGGCCCGGTCCCCATCCGCGTGCTGGCGGAGCGCAACTGCGTCCCGAAGCCCTTTCTTGAGCACATTGTCCTCGAAATGAAGGCCCAGGGCTGGGTGGACAGCGTCGCGGGCAAAAAAGGCGGCTATTTCCTTAGCCGCGATCCGGAAAAAATCACCATGGGCGAGGTCATCCGTTATTTCGAGGCGGAACGACTGGCCCTCGAATCCCAACAACCGACGAACTTCGACAGCATCACCCATGAAGGGGCACGCCGCTTCAGCCGCATGCTCCACGAGATTCGGGTCATGACCGACAGGCTCATGGACGAATCCAGCTTGGCCGACGTATGTCATGGAACCTCAACGATTCGCGAGTCGTACCTTGACACTGTAACCGGCGGGCTCGGCATATAGACGACCTTTCAGGTCAACTTTTCTCTTGCGGCCCGATCTCACTTGAATTGCCAATCCCCAGCGCACTGCGGCGGAGCCGCCGCCGCGCCTTCGCAACGCCGTCATGGAAATCAACTTTAACAACGTTTCCAAGTCCTTTGTCCGCAAACGCAACGGGCAGGAGGAGCGATTTGTCGCCCTCAGGCCAACCACCTTCACGGTGCGGTCCGGTGAATTTTTCTCCATCATCGGCCCGTCGGGTTGCGGAAAATCCACCCTGCTGAACCTTCTCGCGGGCTTGGAAACTGCGGATCAGGGAAGCGTCGAGGTTGATGGCAGGCGTGTCGATCACCCTGGCTCCGATCGCACCGTCGTATTTCAGGAGCACGGCCTGATGCCGTGGATGACCGTTTCGCGCAATGTGGAATACGGCCTGAAGCTGAAAGGAATCGGGGCGCAGGAACGCCGCGAGACAGCGATGCAGTACCTGCGCATGGTGCACCTATCGCGCTTTGCGGACGCGCTCCCCCACCAGCTTTCCGGCGGCATGCGCCAGCGCGTTGCCATCGCCCGCTCCCTTGCGCTGCAACCCAGCGTCCTCCTGATGGACGAACCCTTCAGCGCCCTCGACGCGCAGACGCGCGACCTGCTGCATGATGAGCTCCAGCGCATCTGGGCGGAAACGAAGACGACCATTGTCTTCGTCACGCACAACATCCGCGAGGCCGCCTATCTCTCCGATCGCATCCTCACGATGACCGGTCCGCCGGGGGGCATCAAACGCATCGTCAATGTGCCCTTCGCCCATCCCCGCGCAAAGTCCTCCCCGGAACTCAGCACCTTCACTGCGGAGCTTCACCAGGAAATCAAGGACGAGGTTGATCGCGTCGCCATGCAGGAACTCGATGCCGACTGGAATCCCCTCACCTCCCCCAAGCGCCCACCCCGCGACGTTGTGGCACCGGGGGAAGGAATCTGATATATGCATAGACATCTATACATGGCACTTCGTGCCTGCCTCCTGCTGCTCGCGGTGGTGCTGTCCGGTGCCTGCAGCGACAATGCCCCGGCGGCGGAGGGCGGAAACGACAAGACCGTCGTCAGGCTTGGCTACTTCCCCAACGTGACCCATGCCACCGCAGTGGTTGGTGTCGCCAATGGTGATTTTGCGAAGGCGCTCGGCCCGAATGTGGAACTGAAGACCTCCACGTTCAACGCGGGCCCGTACGTGATCGAAGCCATTTTCGGCAGCCAGTTGGACATCGCCTACATCGGCCCATCGCCAACGCTCAATGGCTTCATCAAGTCCGACGGGGAGGAGATTCGCGTCGTTGCCGGCGCCGTGGAAAACGGAACTCTCATCGTCGGCAGCAAGAAGCGCGGCATCACCAAGCTGGAACAGTTGAAGGGCGCCACCATCGCCACGCCGCAGCTCGGCAACACCCAGGACATCTCCGCGAAGGCCTACGTCACGCAGGTGCTCGGCGCAAAGCTCGGCAGCGGCGCTGGCGAAACCAGCATCATTCCCGTCGCAAACCCCGACATCGAAATCCTCTTCGCGAAGGACCAGCTTGATGCCGCATGGGTTCCGGAGCCATGGGGGTCGCGGCTGATTGAAAGCGGCCTCGTCACCGTCATCGCGGAGGAAAAGGACCTGTGGCCGGAAAAAAAATTCCTCCTCACCAACGTGATCGTTCGCCGCAAGTTTCTGGAGCAGCACCCGCAGATCGTGAAGAACTTCCTGAAGGCACACGTTGCGCTGACAAAAGAACTCACTGCAGATCGGCAGAAATTCGCCGCAACCATCAACACGGAAATGAAGCGCATCACCGGCAAGGAACTTCCCCCCGCCGTCATTGCATCATCGCTCGACCATGTTTCCTTCAGCGTTGATCCCAGCAACACCTCGTTCGAATCCTTCTTTGAAAAGGGGAAGGCGCTTGGGCTTCTCAGGGCTGACAAAATTGATCTCAACACGCTGATCGATCGCACCCTTCTCAATGAGGTTCTGAAGGAAGAAGGCGTGGCGCCGTGAGCATTGAGCACCCAACAAAGTTGGTTCCCCGCGCGCCGGAACCGGAACGCCCCAAGCGCGACTGGCGTGCTCTCGCCGTGCGCGTCGGCTTCGTCATCCTCCTCATCGTGATTTGGCAGATCGTTGCCTCCGCCAAGATCGTTCCGCCGTACCTCTTCCCCGGCCCCATGAAGGTGGGCGCCGTCCTCGCCGAAAAGGTGCAGTATGACATTGATCTGCTGAAGAAAGCCATCAACAGCAACACACCACCTCAGCCGGAGCAGCCTTCGCTCGCGATTTCCATCCTCAAGAGCATGGGGCGCATGGGCATCGGCTACGGAAGTTCCGTCATCGGCGGGCTCATCCTCGGCGTCCTCCTCGCGCGAAGCTGGATCCTCAAGCAAACCGTCGGCACCGTCATCCTCAGCCTTCAATCGCTCCCCAGTATCTGCTGGCTTCCTTTCGCGCTGATCTGGTTCGGAATCGATGACAAGGCGATTCTGGCGGTTGTCATTCTTGGAGCCATGTTCTCCATCGCCATCTCCACCGAGGGTGCGATCCGCAACATCCCGCCTATCTACCTCAAGGTCGGAAGAACACTGGGCGCCCGAAATTTCACGCTCGCCAAGGACATCCTTTTCTTCGCCGCCCTGCCAGAGTTGTTTGGCGGCCTGAAAGTCGGCTGGACATTCGCCTGGCGCTCGCTCATGGCCGCCGAATTGGTGCGCCCCGATTCCCTTGGGGTTGGTCAACTGCTGGACAGCGGCCGCCAATACAACGACATGCCGCTGATGCTTGTGGCAGTCTTCACCATTCTGACCATTGGAATTACCGTGGACCTTCTGGTGTTTGGGAGGATTGAGAAGTCAATCCGCCTACGCTGGGGGCTGGAACGCTGACGCGCCCCCAAAACAAAAAGACGACCAATCTTATCGCTATTTGTCCTTGACGCACCCTCGATGGCTGCTTTCTATCCTCGCGAACAAAATAACGACAAAACAAGTCGCCTTTAATATGCCCCTGATTCTTCTCCTCCTTTTTGAGTGTTGACCGCCGCCGCCCGCCGCCTCGGAGCGCCAGCGGGGCGCACGCCCGAACCCTCTCCTCGACACACTCCAAAAGGACATTTGGACATGGAATCCACCGCAAAAAAATCTGGCTTTACGCTGATCGAACTCCTTATCGTGGTCGCCATTATCGCAATTTTGGCTGCCATCGCAGTCCCCAATTTCCTCGAAGCTCAGACCCGCGCCAAGGTTACTCGCGCCAAAGCTGACCATCGCACCATCGCAACAGCCCTTGAATCCTACTTTGTCGACAACAACAAGTATCCTCCGCAGGCCTCCACGCCGCCAGGTTCTCCCTACCCGAACAACCCTCTTGCGGTGTGGGGCGGAGAAGGCATCGCGTCAAATGGCTCCCCCTACGTCAATGACCGCCCCATCGCATGGGTCCTTTCCAGCCCCATCGCCTACCTATCCTCCACACAGGCAGTCTTCCGTGATCCATTCTTCGCCGGTATTGGCAAGAACGGCACCAGCATCGTGAACGATACCAAGTACTACAACTACTCCGGCGACTACGTTGGCGGCCGCATCTACGACGCGGCTCAAGACGGCTCCGTTGCCCAATTTGAAGCAACCAGCGCCGCGCTCCGTCAGGTTTCAGGTTGGCATCTTCGCAGCCGCGGACCTGATAGCGATTACGAGCGGCGCATTGACGGCTGGGCGGACCTGATTCGTTACCGCGGCACGCCAGGAACCGGTACCACTGGCAATGGTGGCATTGGTGCAGTGTATGATCCCACCAACGGGACCAAGAGCAGCGGCGACATTTCGCGCTTTGGCAAGGGGAAGAACTACTCGTTGCAATAAGGCGCTCGTAGCAGCACCTGTTGACATCAGCAAGCACACGCGCCCGGCAGCTTGGTGGCTTCCGGGCGCGGCTCTTTTTATCAGCGCCCTCCGCTGCTCCCCCGCTCTCCGCGCAATTTCTATGGCGCGAAGCGCGTCCCTTCCCACACCTTCTACGCGCCCGCGCGGCATTCATTTCTTCCGCAAAGATCACGCAATGTTCGACGTACAAAATGTTTCGCTCTCCTATGGCGAGCGTGAAATCCTTCACGATGCCAGCTTCAAGGTGGAGGACGGCGAGCGCGCCGCGATTATCGGACCCAATGGAACGGGAAAATCGACGCTGCTGAAGATCGTCGCCGGCCTCATCAAGCCGGAAAAGGGAGAGGTCTCCTTCCCGCGCAACACGGAAATCGGCTACCTGCCGCAGGACATGGAACTGGACTCCAACCGCTCCGTGCTCGATGAATGCAAGACCGTGTTTCAGGACG
>JADZDZ010000314.1 GCA_020850785.1 Candidatus Sumerlaeota bacterium
GCCGGCGATTGCGCTGGAACAAAAAAATCCCGTCCGCAATGCGCGCTCCACCATCGGCACCGCCACGGAGATCAACGACCACCTGCGCCTGCTCTTCGCGAAGGTTGGCCGCATCATCTGCCCGCAGACGAATCTGGAAGTGCGCAGCGATTCGCCGGAAAGCATCGTGAATTTCCTTCTCGCGGAAATGGACGAGGAGCGTATATACATCATCGCTCCCGTGCGGTTGGAAAAAAAGTCGTTGCTGAAGGGAACACTGGCGGAGTTGCAGCGCCAGGGCTTCACGCGCATCATGATCGGCGACGAAGTCGTCGAAATTGACCAGCCGGACTTCAAGCCCCCCGCCAGCTTGTCGGAAATTCTAGTCATCGTCGATCGCCTCGCCGTGCGCCGCGGGGAACGCAGCCGCATCGTCGAGGCCGTCGAGGGCGCCTATCGCATCGGCGGAGGCCGCTGCAGCGTTCGCACGCGCGAGGGGAAGCAGCGCCACTTTTCCGAACAGCTGCGTTGCGCGGAATGCCCCGGTGATTGTGGCCGGACATTCAAGGAGCCAACGGTTCAGTCGCTGAACTTTTCCAATCCCCTTGGCGCGTGCGCCGCCTGCGGCGGCTTCGGCCGCGTGACCGGCATCGATTGGGGGAAGGTGATTCCCGATCCGAAGCTGTCGCTCGACCAAAACGCCATCGCCCCGTGGAAGGGGGAAACGGGCGGAGAATGCCTGCGCGACTTGAAGAAGATGAACGCCACGCTCGGCATCCGCATGAACGTCGCGTGGGAGAATCTGACGCCGAAGGAACAGGAACTTGTCCGTTTCGGCGACGGTGGAAAATGGTATGGCATCAAGGGCTTCTTCGACTGGCTGGAGGAACGCCGCTACAAGATGCAGGCGCGCATCATGATCGCCCGCTTTCGCGCCTACATCGACTGCCCCGAATGCCACGGCCATCGCCTGAAGCAGGAGGCACTCATGGTGCGCATCAACGGCCTCCACATCGGTCAGGTGTGCAACATGGCCGTGAAGGATTTGATCAAGTGGATTGCCAATCTGGAATTGTCCGCGGAAGAACGCGACATCGCCCGACGCCCGCTGGAGGAAATTCAATCGCGACTTCGCTTCCTCGAACAGGTCGGCTTGAACTACATGACCCTGTCGCGCCAGACGCGCACGCTCTCCGGCGGGGAAAGCCAGCGCATCAACCTTTCAACCGCGCTCGGCAGCGCACTCACGGAAACACTCTACGTCCTCGACGAACCAACGGTGGGCCTGCATCCCCGCGACACAAATCGCCTGATCGGCGTGCTGAAACACCTGCGTGATCTTGGAAACACCGTCGTCGTCGTGGAGCATGACCTTGATGTGATTCGCGAGGCAGACCACCTGATCGACATCGGTCCCGAAGCCGGCGAAAAGGGTGGTACCATCATCATCGAAGGTTCACCCGCCGCGATTGCCCGTGATGGCGAATCGCGCACGGGGCGTTATCTTCGCGACGAAGCCGCGCGCGAAGCCCTCCCCCGCACGACGCGCAAAAGCACCATCATGCAACCCTTCGGACGCCGCGCCCCCAGAGGCTGGATCACCATCAACGGCGCGCGTGAAAACAACCTCAAGTCCGTCACCGCGCGCATTCCCCTTGGCGTGCTCTGCTGCGTCACCGGCGTCAGCGGCAGCGGAAAATCAACGCTGATCAAGACCTGCTTCCATCAGAATTACCTGCGCGAACACAAGGCGGATTCCTCCGCGGAGCCCGGCGAAATCCTCTCCATTGATGGCATCGATCGCGTGGATGAAATCGTCATGGTCGATCAATCGCCCATTGGCCGCAGTTCCCGCAGCAACGCCGCGACATACCTGAAGGCCTACGATGAAATCCGTCAAATCCTTGCGCGCACGCCGGACGCCGCGGCGCTCAATCTCACGTCCAGGGATTTCTCCTTCAACGTGGAAGGTGGCCGCTGCGAGACCTGCGAAGGCACCGGTCGTCAGGTGATCGACATGCACTTTCTCGCGGACGTGGAGGTCGTCTGCGAACAGTGCGACGGCCAACGCTTTCAGGATCGCATCCTCGACATTCAATGGAAGGGAATGAACATCAGCGCCATTCTCAACCTCACGGTGAACGAGGCGTGCGATGTCTTCGCTGACTATCCGAAAGTGGTGCGCGGTCTGGAGCCGCTCGCGAAGGTTGGCCTCGGTTACCTGCGCCTCGGCCAGAGCACCGCGACGCTCTCCGGCGGCGAGGCTCAACGGCTGAAGCTGGCGTCGCACCTCGCGGGACTTGGCGCGTCGAAAAATTCACTGCTCCTTTTCGACGAACCCACCACGGGCCTTCACGCCTCCGACCTTGATGTGCTGATGAAGGTCTTCACGCGCCTGCTCGACGAAGGCTATTCGCTCGTGATCATCGAGCACAACCTGCAGCTCATTCGTCAGGCGGACCACATCATCGATCTCGGCCCCGAGGGCGGTGAAGAGGGAGGCCGCATCGTCTTTGAAGGCACGCCGGAGCAAATCATCTCGCACCCCGAATCGCTGACGGGAAAGTATCTGGCGGAATATCTTCGCAAGGGTGGGCGCACTGCCAAATGAACGTCACGGCGATGATCAACGCGTTTGAGGAGTTGGCGACGCTGCTGGAGCTCGACGGGGCGAACGCCTTCAAGGTGCGCGCCTTTCGCAACGCGACGCGCGTGCTTGCCGACCACAGCCACGAACTCGAAAACCTCCTGCAGGAAAACGCGCTTACGTCGCTGCAGGGCGTTGGCCCCGGCGTTGCCGCGAAGGCAAGCGAGTTCGCGACCACGGGAACGATGCAGGAGCTTGAAGAACTGCGCGCGAAGATTCCCGCTGGTGTGCTCGCCATGACGCAGATTCCATCGCTTGGCGCGAAGAAGGCCCTCGCGATTCACAGGGAACTCGGCATCGACAGCATCGAGAAATTGAAGGCCGCCTGCGAGGCGGGCACCCTCGCGCAGATCAAGGGAATGAGCGCAAAGACCTGCGCCAAGATTCTGGAGGGGATCGCGCTGCTCGATCAATTCAAGGGGCGCCACCGCCTCAATCATGGGTGGGCAATCGCGCAACCGATTCTGGAAAAACTGCGCGCCCATCCCGCCGTGCAGCGCGCCGACGTGGCGGGAAGCCTGCGCCGCTGGAGGGAAACCATCGGCGATCTCGACTTCGTCGTCTCCACGAAATCACCGCGCGAAGTGATGGATTTCTTCGTCGCGCTTCCCGGCGTCACCTCCGTCCTTGGCAATGGGGACACGAAGGCATCGGTCATTCTGGCGGGAAAAATTCAGGCCGACCTGCGTTGTGTCAGCGATGCGGAATATCCCTACACGCTGATGCATTTCACCGGCAGCAAGGAACACAACACGAAGCTGCGTGCCCGCGCGAAGAGCCTCGGCATGAAGCTGAACGAGTACGGACTCTTCCGCGAGGACACCAACGAGCGCCTCGCCGCCGGGGACGAGCGCGAAATTCACGCACACCTCAAACTGGACTACATGCCGCCCGAAACGCGCGAGGATCACGGCGAAATTGAACTGGCGGAGAGTGGCAGATTTCCCGCGCTGCTCACCAGATCATCGCTGCGCGGCCTGCTGCACATGCACACAACCTACAGCGATGGAAAGCCGTCGCTGGAGGACTACGCGCGCTGGGCGCACAGCAACAAGATCGAATGGATGGGCATCGCCGACCACAGTCAGTCCCTGGCAATCGC
>JADZDZ010000315.1 GCA_020850785.1 Candidatus Sumerlaeota bacterium
GCGAGCAGTTGTTCCTGCCGATGTTGCTCATTGAACTCCGCGACGTTAAGCGACGGCCCACATCGGAAGTGAAGTGCCTCGACCACCTGACCTGGGCGGCGCAGGTCGTTATGCTGCGGCACCTACTCCACGATGATGTAGAAGGCGTGCCACTTCAGGATCTGGCGGAGCGCCTCTGCTACTCGCGCATGACCATCACGAAGGTGCAGCGGGAACTTGAGTCCCACGGCCTCTGCCGGGTCGAACCAGCGGGGCGAACGAAGCGCCTCGCGTTCGACACCAACCGCTCCGTGGTCTGGAACAAGACGCTTGCGGTATCGCGTTCTCCGATCCGAGAGCGACGGTCTCTCGTGCGCTGCGACATCGATCTTCCCGCATCGGGACTGAGCGCGCTTGCTGCAAGAACGGACCTAGCTGCCGAAGCAAGGCCTGTAATGGCGGTCGCCGGAACAAGGGTGGGGGAACTACTCGAAAAGGAACTGCTCGTGTCGACGCCCGATCCTGATGCAGCGATGTTGACCCTGGAGATCTGGAACTACGACCCGATGCTGCTCAGCCGCGAGGGCATCGTCGATCCGCTCTCGCTGTACCTTTCGCTGCGCGAGGATCGCGATGAGCGCGTGCAGGGGGCGCTCGCGTCGATGATGGAGGCGCTGCCATGGTCAACGGCCTGAGCAGGTTCCGCGAAGCCTTCACGGCCCACCAGGATCAGTTTACGCTGATCGGCGGAGCGGCGGCTTCGGAGTGGTTCGACCAGGCCGGGCTACAGTTCCGCGCCACGAAGGACCTCGATGTTGTTCTGTTGCTTGAGTGTATCGACGATGGTTTCCTGAGGACATTTTGGGCGTTCGTGCGCGAGGGCGGGTATCGGACGAAGCAGCGCAGCGACGGCAGTCGCGGGTACTATCGCTTCATGAGGCCGAGTGCGCCCGACTTTCCGTCGATGCTTGAACTGTTCGCAAGGCAAGCCGATGGGCTTGTGATCGCCGAGGATCAGGAGATCGTGCCGATCCCGCCGGAGGAAGACGCATCAAGTCTCTCCGCTATCCTCATGGACCCTGACTACTACCGGGTTGTGATGGAACATCGGGAAGTTGTCGATGACCTCCCGCTGCTTTCGCCCGCTGGGCTTATCGCCCTGAGGGCACGTGCATGGCTCGACCTGAGCGCCCGCCGCGAACGCGGGGAGCAGGTGAAGATGGAGGACATCAAGAAGCACCGCAACGATGTCTTCCGGCTTGGCCTCCTGCTCGCAGCCGACTCGCACTTCATCGTCTCGCAGCGTGTCCAGGATGATCTCTGGCGCTTCCTGGACGCACATGCACCGACGTCGGACGTCTGGCAGGAGATCATGGCAGCGGTAGAACGCACGGCCCGGATCGAAGAACCAAGTGAGGCTGTTCAGGCCCTCCGCCAGGCGTTCGTCACGTTGCGGCTCTGACTCGACTGTCTTGCGCGAGTTGAGGCATCTGAACGCATGGTGCCCAACCTCTGGCAGCTCCGTGCCGACAGGATCTCGCCGAGCAGTACCTGCCGTAGCATCCCAGCAAGTCATGGTGGCAGTTGGACATCGACGAGTGTCGGAAAAGGATAGGGTCAAGCCATCTCGGAACAAAACCGTGCCGTTTTCGTTCCATGAGAGGGTGCGGGAAGCATGCCCATCCTTCGAGGTCTATACGATCTCCAGCTGACAGCTGGCTGACACGAAAGCGCCGAATGTGTCACTTTGGGGCGGTTTCCGCCGGATGTGTCACTCCCATAGAAGTCTGTGTTGACACGGGTTACTGGTACTGTAGGGTTTATCCGTTGTTGCTCAACGGCGTTCCCAAGCTGAGGGTCGCGGGTTCGAACCCCGTTTCCCGCTCCATTCTAAACACTACAGTCAGATGGCATCTTGAGCACGTCGGCGAGCCGCTTCAGTCGGCTTTAGTTGACGCTCGCTGACATGAACGAGCGATCTTTGGCACTTCCGTGAGAATCTTGCATGAGTTCTCGCTTGATGTTCCTGACGACGATTGGATGCTCCGGCACGGGGGACGACATGAGTAGGGCTTTCTCCATTCGCATCTTCCTTCCCGACGGAGTTCCAGATGGGCTGCGCCTCGTCGAGAAGTCAAACTGGACCGGCCTCGGTGTAGTCTTCCCACGGGCAATCTTCCCGACGTGCAAGTCACGATTGGAGTTTGCGCGTACAGGAGTTTACGTCCTCGTCGGCCCGCCTGAGGAGGGAGATATTCCCATGATTTATGTTGGTGAGGGCGATCCAGTTCGTCCGCGGCTTGAGCAGCACCACGCGAAGAAGGACTTTTGGACTTGGGCGATCTTCTTCGTTTCGAAGGACACGAGCCTCAACAAAGCGCATGTTCAGCATCTGGAGGCTCGACTGCTTCAACTCGCGAGCGATGCAAAGCGTTCGCGCTCCGACAATCGCAACGCGGCTGAACTTCCAGCGCTGTCGGAGGCTGAACAAGCTGATACAGAGAGTTTTCTAACCGACATGTTGAGCATCTTTCCTCTGGTTGGCTTGACCGCCTTCGAAAAAGCTCAAACGTCGTCCACAGACCAACGCGTCCCGCTGTTTATCAAGTCGAAGGGAGTTGAAGCGCGAGGTTACGAGACAGCTCAGGGGTTCCTCGTGGAGTCGGGGGCTGGTGCTGTCGTTGCCGATACTCCGACCCTCCACCCTTACATGAGCGAAATACGCAAACAGCTGCGAGAACAGGGCATTCTCGTAGAGGCCGAAGGCCACCTTCAGTTCACCCAAGACTACTTGTTTAGCTCCCCATCTACCGCAGCAGGGGTCGTACTCGCTCGGTCGGCGAATGGGCGAACCGAGTGGAAAGACGTGACTGGAAAGACTCTGCGGCAACTTCAAGAAGGGGCGTAGTCTCGTGAGGTGACTTGTGTGGGCACCCGGGACCTCCCGGCGGGGTAGGGGTGAAGTGCGCTCTTTCCGCTGGCTGTCGCTGTTCATGCGAAGCGTCGTCCTTCGCAACGAAGCTTGCCGGTGCGATTCAGGTGGTGTCGCGCATCAGTGCGTCGATGACGTCGCTGGCGGTGTACGTGAGTAGTTTCTCGCCGAAGATCGCAGGCAGTTCGGCGAGGCCGTCGCCTGCGGTCAGGAGCGTTCCTTCAGGAGTGCCGTGTCGCACCTGGCCGAGTCCGATGTTGGCGATGAGGGCGTTGCAGAGACACTTGCACCCTTCGGTGTCGGTTTCGTCTCCGCCCTTGGCAAGGTAGTCGTCAACGGGCTCGCCGGGGCAGCGGTATCCGATGGTGCCATCGGGGTTTCTGTAGAGGCGTCGCAGGTAGCCCGCGTCGCAGACTCGTTCGCGCGCAAGATATTCGTCGCTTGCGGAGAGTGTTCCCGGAAGGCGCACGACCTTGAATGGAAATCCCGTGGGGGATGCTTTTGGATCAGTGAAGACGTCGATGGTGCCATCGGCTGCCCGTTCGAGCGCCGCTGCGCGAAGTTTGGGATCGAGCCCCGATTCCTCGCAGAAGGCGAACGCGGTTCCGACTTGGATTCCCTGGGCTCCGACGGAGAGCGCGTGCTTGAGCGCGCCGGGAACCCCTTCTCCTCCCGCGAGCCAGAATGGAAGACTGAATGACGTCATGCGTGCGGGATCAACAATGTCGCGCTCGCCGTAGACGGGCTCGCCGCGTGCATTGAGCGGTGCGGAACCGCGCGGTGGCGCGTTGTGGCCTCCCGCAGTTGGTCCTTCGACGACGAAGCCGTCTATACGCCCGGTTGCCCGTTTCAAAAGCGCCTGCGCCAGCGTTGCGGATGAAACGATTGCGAGGAAGCGGGGGCGCGAGTGGGGGAGCGGAAGCGGATCGAAGAGAGCGCGCGGATTGAACTCCAGATCAGCGGGAGTTGGGTCTCCTTCGACGGGGACCTTCATGACGATCGGCTCGTTGCGCGAAAGCATGTCCAGAAGGCCGGGAATCTGCCAAGGGATGCCCGCTCCCATCAGGACGAAATCCACACCGGCCAGCATCGCGCCGTACAGTAACGCGGGATTTGGAAGCGCGATTTTTTCGAGAAGGTTTATTCCGACAACTCCCGCGTGTCCTTCCTTCGCCAACCAAACCTCCACAAAGGCGGAGAGCACGGCGAATCGCAGGTGATCGCGCGACGCTTGAAGGCGGAACATCGGCGGTGTGCGGAAGGGTGCCGCCGCATCCTTCCCGCCCTCCACGAAGTATCGCGAGATCGCGGCCGCAGCAGTCTCCCTGCAGGGGAATGCGGCGATGGCGCGGCGCACGGCGCCTTCAGGATCGCCAAGCTGAAGCCTGCGCGCGAGTACCTGATCAATGCCCGTGCCGGAGATCACGCCGAGTTGGCCGCGGCGGGCGACCGCATTGGCAAGCCGCCAGCCAGAAACACCAACACCCATGCCACCTTGAATGATTCGCGGCAGATTCATTTCAACCATCAGACTTGCAGCTTTCTGCCCACGATTGTCGGCGGTGATTTTGTACACTCAGAATTCCAGACCGACCGTCCGCCGGGGACCGCAGCCAACAGAATGCTCATTCTGGCGAGGGCCTGCGTTGGCGCAGTGAAACGCGATGCAGCCCGCGAAGGAGGTGGTTGAGGCCGAACAGCCCGCAGGCCGTCGCGAGGAAGATCATCAGGATGTGGAAACGCTGGCGAACGAAGTTGATGCGAAAGAGCGCGGCGGGATTGCCGCTCTGGGCGCTGAGCGGATCAGTCCCCTCGCGGAATTCGCGCGCGTCACCAAGCCCGTCGCCATCAACGTCGGAGGCGGGATCGAGCTTCGCCGCCAGAGCTTCCGGCGTGGGGCGCAGCGCGATGACTTCGCGCCGGCCAAGTTGTTCGACGATACTGTTGCCGAATTCGTTTAGGATCGGGCTGTGCACCTTCTTCCCCGGATCGTACGCGGATCGTGCCTGATTGAGCGCCATCAGTTCTGATGGCGAGAGGGAACCGATCTGCCCCGGCTTCACGCCATCGGGCCCGTCGGGATGTGCGTGACACATCGCGCAGTTCACGAATCGGCCGGAATTTTTTTGTGACCATGCCTGAAACTCAGGATAGGCGGTGGCGAACGAGCAGGGGATGCAGGCCGCGACAACCAACGCGCCCACGACTTGCGGGATCAGTGCCTTCCCTGATGGCCTGCGATTGATGACGGGCGGCTTCTTCTTCATCACTTAACCCCCTTGATCATTTCGTAGATCACCTGGCCGAAGAGCGTGATGATCACCAGATACGCAGCGGCACCGCCGGCAATGATCGAAAGTGTGCGTCGGCTTGTCTTCCGGAAGATCCACGGCGCGGCGAAAAGGCCGCCAATGACCACCGTCTGGGCCAGCATCACGAACCAGAAGGGGAGCAGTTCCAACGGATAGTAGACGAAATAGAAGTACCACTCCGGCTTGATGCCGTCGGGCGTGGAGCCGAGCGCGTCATAGGGCTGGAAGAGCGGGAACGAGAAGAACGATTCAAAGGGAAGGCACAGCGCGATGACGAAAAAGATGAAGAACACCGCACCCCACAAGGAGAAGTCCTTGAGGATGAAGAAGGGGAAGAAGCGTTCCGTCTTCTTCGTGGGAGTATCCACGCCCTTGCTCATTCCGTGAAGCTGAACAGAGAGGAGGTGGAGCCCCAGAGTTGCGAAGATCGAAAGTGGGAGAACGATGACGTGGAGCGCATAGAAGCGGCTCAGCGTCGCCTGCCCAACGGTCGCCTCCCCTTGGATGATCTCGCGCACCTGTCGTGGAATTTCTCCCAGCGCGCCGGGCAGAAGGTGTCCCGCTTCCTCAACGCTCTGGAGGCCGACCTTGGTGGCGTTGACGGCAATTTGGTGCCAGGGGAGCAGATAGCCGGTGAATCCGAAGCCGAACGTGATCAGCATCAGGAGCACTCCGGAAATCCAAGTGATTTCGCGCGGGCGCTCGAACGCCTTCATCGCAAAGGCCATCAGCATGTGCACCATCACGCACGCGATCATGAAGGACGAGCCCCAGGTGTGCATGTTGCGGATGAGGGCGCCCATCGGCACGTCGCGCGTGAGGAACTCCACCGACGCCTGGGCGTCACTGACGGTTGGTTGGTAATAGAACAGCAGCATCAGCCCCGTCGTGAGCTGAATGGCGAAGAAGAAAAGCGCCAGCCCACCCGTGTAGTACGCCCAGCTTAGCTTGTGGAGCGGCACTTCCTTCTTCTGCACGACGGAATGGAAATCGAACTTGTTCAGCGGAAGCCGCTCTTCCGCGAAATCGATAGCGTTGCCGATCAGTTGAGCGACTTTCACGAGACCGCCTCCTCAAAGCGGCGTGCGATGTAAACCACGGCGCCCTTTAGTTTGTCCGGGTCTGCATTCCCCTCGCGCTTGCCATCGGGACCCTCGGAGAGAAGCACGGTGCCCGCATCGTCCAGAAGCGCCCATCCAAGGCGCGGCAGCGGCGCCTTGGCTGGTGCGCCGGGATTCGGAGCACCGGTCTTCAAGTCGAAGTATGAAATATGGCAGGGGCACAGGATGCGCCCTTCACCATCCAGATCGCTTCCCACGGTGCAGCCAAGGTGCGTACACTTCGCCGAAATGAGCAGCGGCAGTCCCTCCGCATCAAGGAACGCAAGCGCGGGGCGCATCTGGTAGTCGATGAAGTACATTCCCTTCTTCTCCGTCAACTGATCCAATCGCGCGACCTTGATGTAGGCGGATTGGATGCGCTCAAGTTCAAGGGCGCGTTGCTCCGCCGTCTGGTTCAGTTGCTTGAGCTTCTTATCGAGGAGGTCGGCCTCTCGCTGCGGATCGCCCTTCGCCCCCTTGAAATAGCGGACCAACTTGTCCGCCGTGCCGACCGTGAGAAGCCCAAGGCACGCCGAGAGCCCAAGGCCCGCCTTCAGGAACACGCGGCGGTCCTCCGCGCCCGCGGTGATCTGTTCCTCCGCCTGCGCGAAACGACGCGGATTCGTCCAGACCACCTTCTGCGGGGCGCGCCAGAGGTATTCAAGCGGGAGAGAGAAGATGTGCACGAGACGGGAGAATGGAATGATCAGCAGCAGTAGCCACGCGCCCACGATGTGCAGCTTCACGAGGCCCGGCATGTCCGCCACAAAATCGACGTTTGGTTGCAGCGTTGCGATGCTCCACAGGTAGGGTGCGAGCGACGCCGGCGCCCACGCGGCGCCCCAGCGGTGCGCGATCGCGACCCAGAGGCCGAGAAGCACCTGCGCGCCGAGAAGCCCAAGCACCGCAAAGTCCACGGGCGTCGAAACGAGTTGAAGATTTCCCGAAGTCGCGCGGCGGAACGTGAGAGCGCCGAGCCCGACAACGCACAGCACCGTGGCCACCAACCCCGTCGTCTCCACCGCGAGCAGGATCGTGTGATTCGCCACCAGCGCGCCCCAGAGGCCGGGGAAGCAAAGCGCGAAAAGATGACCCAGCAGGACGATGAGAATCCCGACGTGCCAGGGGACCGAACCCCACAGGAGGCGCTTGCTCTCTAGGAATTGAGATGACAGCGCGGAATAGCTGAACTTGTTGGTCCTGTAGCGCCAGATGGAGCCGATGAGCAGGACGCACACGGCGAGGTAAGGGAGCGCGGCGAAAAGGAAGATGTTGAGCATGGGAGGTTCTCCGTCGGGAAGTCAGCCGTTAGGATCGCGCGAAGCGCGGTAATGACGTGGCGATGCGGATTCTTCGCCGGATCAAGCAGTGCGCTCATGCGCACCAGCGGGGTTGGCAGGCAGAATCGTGCGAGGTCGTCCCATTCCTCCGCACCGAATTGGGGCGCGAAACGAAGGACGACCGAGATGTGGTCGGGCAGTTCGGAACCCCGGTCGAAACCGGCGCGGTCGTATGCCGCCGCCAGTCCCGTCATCAGGATTGCGCGTTTGAAGCTCTCCTCCCCGAACAGATGAACGCTCAGGTAGGGAGGGCATGAAGGGTTGAGGTCGTAGGTGCGCGCAAAGACCTCCTCGCGCTGCGCCTCGCTGAACTCCGCCGTTTCCGCAGCAAAGTTGCGCAACGCCTCGGCGGCGGGCTGATGGCGCGGCTCAAGGGCATCGGCGATTTCCTTCGCAATGCCGGGGGCATCCGAAGCGCGCCGATAATCAAACAGGTCCGCCGCAGCGGCGCAGACTTCGCGGGTGTCGTGTGCGATGGCGATCATGGCACGTTACGCCCCCCGCTCCGGCTGATGAGTTCCACCAAGCCCGCAGGAGCCCTTGCACATTTCGGGGGAGCAACTGTGGCCAGCTCCCGCGATCGCCTCCTCGCGCTGGATCGGCGGCATCACGTAGCGCTCCGCCGGCCCGCACAGCGCGGTCAGTTCGTAGATGTCCTGCGCCTCGGCGGGAGTCAGCCCCGCTTCGCGAAGAATCTTTGCCACTGCCTCAGGCGACGTTTCATCCACATCCTTGGCGCGCTGGAAGTAGCGCACCGCCATCAGCTTGCGCATGACTCCTTCGATCACGTCGATGTTGCCGGCACTGAACATGGAGGCGAGGAACTTGAGCGGGATTCTCGCCTTGCCCGTGCTTGCGAAGAATTCTTCCGCACCGTGCTCGTAGATGCCGTCGCCCGTTCTCCCGGAAACCGGAAGCAACGGCGGCACATAGAACAGCATCGGGAACGTCCGATATTCGGGATGAAGCGGAAGGGCGATCTTCCAGTCCATCACGTATTTCCAGACAGGAGATTTCTGCGCGGTCTCGATGAACTCCGGCGAAATGCCGTTTCGTTCGGCCCCCGCAATCACCTCAGGATCGAAGGGATTGAGGATCGCGGTGCGCTGGGATTCCACCAGATCGCGCTGCGGTGCGCTCATGGCCTCCACCATCCGGTCCGCGTCGTAGAGCAGCACGCCCATGTAGCGAATTCGCCCGACACATGAATGGAAGCAGGCGGGAGGCTGGCCGGTCTCGATGCGCGGGTAGCACAGGATGCACTTCTCAGACTTTCCCGTCGCCCAGTTGAAGTAGATTTTCTTGTAGGGACATGCGGCGATGCACGCGCGCCATCCGCGGCAGACATCCTGATTGATGAGGACGATGCCATCCTCGCCCCGTTTGTAGATCGCACCCGAAGGGCACGCGGCGACGCAGCTTGGGTTCGCGCAGTGATTGCAGATGCGCGGCAGGTACATCATCGCGATGTTCTGCACTTCCATCAGCACGGAACGTTCGTCCGGCGTCAGGCTCGCGATGTTCGGATCGTTCTCCGCATAGACGGCGGAGCCCGACAGGTCGTCATCCCAATTCGGACCGGCCTGAATGTCCATCACTTCGCCGGTCAACTGCGAGACCGGCACGGCGGTCGGCTGGTCGTCCCCCGGCGGCGCATCGAACAGGTCGTTGTAGCGATACGTCCATGGTTCGTAGTAGTCGTCGAGTCCCGGTTGGTTCGGATTGTAGAAGAGCTGCATCAGGCCCGACACTTTGTTCTGGCAGCGCAGTTCGAGCTTCCGCTTGTCGCTCAGAGTCCAACCACCCTTGTAGTTCAGCTGGTCCTCCCACTGCGTCGGGAAGCCGGTGCCGGGCTTGGTCTCGACGTTGTTCCACCACATGTATTCGGCGCCCTTGCGGTCGGTCCACACGTTCTTGCAGGCGACGCTGCACGTGTGGCAGCCGATACACTTGTCCAGGTGGAACACCATTGCGGTTTGTGCGCGGACATCCATTTCACATTCTCCGTTCGGTTAGTTCCACACCGGTTTGTCGAGCTTGCGAACCTGAACGAACGTGTCGCGGTTCACTCCGGTTGGTCCCCAATAGTTGAAAGCGTAGGTAAACTGGGCATACCCACCGATCATCAGCAGCGGCTTCAGGCGCGTTCGCGTAAGGCTGTTGTGCGCCCCCGCCCGCTTGTTTCCACGGCCCGGTGATTTGGGCACGCCCACGGTGCGCTCCGTCGCGTGGTAGATGAAACAGATGCCGCGCGGAATGCGTGCGCTCACGCAGGCACGCGTGACGACGACGCCGTGGTCGTTGATCACTTCCACCCAATCGTTGTCGCGAATGCCCACCAGTCCCGCGTCGCGATCGTTGATCCACACCGGTTCAATGCCGCGTGACAGCGTTTCCATCCGCAGCGTGTCGCCGTAGGTCGAATGGATGTGCCACTTGCCGTGCGGCGTGAGGTAGTTGAGCTGGAGCGAACCGCCGCCCGACTTCGTGTGAACGAGGTCGCGCGCATGTTCCGCATCGGCACGCGGCTTGAACGTGGGAAGGTGCTCGCCGAACGCGCGATACGCCTCGTGATCGAAGTAGAGGTGCTGGCGCCCCGACAGCGTCCGCCACGGGATCAACTCCTCCACGTTTTGGCAGAAGGCCGAATAGGAACGGGACCCATTCACGATCCCCGTCCAGTACGGCGTCGTCAGCGTGCGACGCGGTTGCGTGGTGATGTCGGCAAACGTCGTCCTGACGGCGCGTGTTCCCGCCGCAAGGTGCGTGTGATCGATCCCCGTCTTCTTCGATTCGGAAACGAAGGCGCGATGGGCGCACTCGCCATTGGTCTCCGCCGCAAAGGCCAGAATCGCCTCGCAGACCTGTCGGGGATCGCGAAGCGACGGATAGACACCCGCCCCCACCATTTCCGTTGGGTGGTTGGCGCGGAATTCATCGTAGATGTCGTCCACGTCGTAGTGCGTGCCGTGTACCGACAGCCCCTTGTCCCGGAACTGGGAGCCGAGGGAAATGTACTTCGCAAACACCTGCGTGTAATCGCGCTCAACGATGGAGAGATTCGGCATCGTCTTGCCGGGGATTGGCTCGCATTCCCCCTTGGCCCAATCGCGGATCGCAGGCTGCGCGATTTCGGCGGGTGTGTCATGCATCAGTGGTGACGCCACGATGTCGCGAACGGGACGCGGCAGGTGGCGCTCCGCCAGTTTCGCCGTTTGCTCGGCGATCTCGCGGAAGATCACCCAGTCACTCTTCGACTCCCAGCACGGTGGCACCGCTGCCTGCAGCGGATGGATGAACGAGTGCATGTCCGTCGTGTTGAGGTCATCCTTCTCGTAGTACGTCGCCGCGGGAAGAACGATGTCCGAATACAGCGCCGAAGTATCCATGCGGTAATTGAGATCGACAACCAGGTCGATCTTTCCGCGCTCCGCCTGTTCGCGCCAGACGACGTCCTTGATGCTGCCGCGTGCTTCCTCCTCCGCGATCGCATTGTCATGCGTGCCGAGGTAGTGACGCAGGAAATACTCATGCCCTTTCGCCGACGCCTGAAGGGCGTTGCCGCGCCAGATGTACCACGTGCGCGGGAAACACGCAGGGTTGTCGGGGTCCTCCATCGCGAAGCGAAGGCGCCGCGATTTCAGTTCCTCGACAACGTGAGCCTTAATGGCATCGGGAGTCTTTGCGCCGGCGGCTTCGGCCTCCGCAACAACCTGAAAGTTGTGCTTCGTGAATTGCGGGAAGCAGGGGAGCCAGCCGCATCGCACCGCGAGCGCCTGCTTGTCCGCCGTGTGCCCGTGTGCCATTGGGTGCGTCGGGTCTGAAACCAGACACATCTTGCCGAATTCGCGATCATAGCGCCATTGATCGGTGTGCATGTAGTGATACGACGGTGCGTTCTGCAGACGTGGCGGTCCGGCCCAGTCCGTGCCGAATGCAATCGGCGCCCACGACGCCTGCGGGGCGAGCTTCTCCTGCCCAACGTAGTGATTCCATCCGCCGCCGTTCTTCCCCACGCATCCGCAAAGGATCAGTGCGTTGATGCAGGCGCGATAGATCAGGTTGTTGTGATACCAGTGATTCGCTCCCGCGCCGATGATGATGCTGCACTTGCCACCAGTCTTTTCGGCGGTGCGGCCCCACTGGCGCGCGAATCGGGTGACAACGGAGGCCGCAATGCCCGTGAATTTTTCCTGCCACGCGGGCGTGTAGGGAGCTTCCGTGTCTTCGTAGGAAGTGGGCCAATCTCCCGCCATTCCCGGTCGCTGTGCAACGCCGTACTGCGCCAGCAGGAGTTCAAGGCCCGTCGTGACGAGCACCTCCCCATCCTTCGTTGCGAGGCGACGCGCGCGCACACCGCGCATCAGCCGCTTCTCTCCCAATCCGTCGGAGAAATCATCGAACACGACGGACGCCGTTTCCCCACCGTCCAGAAACAGAAGCGGCTCGATGGGCTCACCCGTCGCCGGGTCCTCCATCTTGAGGTTCCACTCACCCTTCTTTTGCTGCCAGCGATGGCCCACCGATCCACCCGGCACGCGCGCCTCGCCGGTCTTGGCATCAAGCACGACCAATTTCCATTCCGCATTTTCGTCAGCGGAATGCGCGGCAAGACGCGCGGCGCGCAACTGCTTGCCCGCGCGATAGTTGCCACTTTCCGTCTTCTCCAGTTCAATGAGGAACGGGGAATCCGAGTACTTCGCGATGTAGTCGAGGAATGCGGGAACCTGACGATCGACGTAGAACTCGCGCAGCAGCACGTGGACGACAGCCATCCAGAACGCGCCATCCTGCCCTTGGTGAATCGGCACCCATTCGTCCGCGACTTTCGACGTCTGACTGAAGTCCGGCGCGAACACCACGACCTTCGTTCCCTGATGGCGCGCTTCGACGAGGAAGTGCGCATCGGGAGTGCGCGTCATCAGCACGTTCGAACCCACGACGGCGATGAACTTGGAATGGAACCAGTCGGCGCTCTCCGCGACGTCCGTCTGCTCCCCCCAAATTTCCGGCGAAGCGGGTGGAAGGTCGCAGTACCAGTCGTAGAACGAGAGCGAAATGCCCCCCATGAGCTGCATGAATCGCGAACCGGCCGCGTAGCTCACCATCGACATCGCGGGAATCGGCGAGAAGCCAACAATGCGATCGGGGCCGTGCTCCTGCACCGTGTGAATGTTCGCGGCGGCCATGATCTGGTGCGCTTCCGCCCAGGTGGTGCGGCGGAACCCGCCCTTGCCGCGCGCCTTCTGGTAACGCGCACGCTTCTCTGGATTGGAAACGATGGATTTCCATGCCGCGACGGTGTCGCCGGGATGTTCCCCAAGGGCCTCATCCCACAAGTCCAACAGCGCCCCGCGCACGTAGGGATACTTCACGCGCAGCGGACTGTAGATGTACCAGGAATAAGAGATACCGCGCTGGCAACCACGCGGTTCATAGGGCGGGATCGTCGTGTCGAACTGGGGATAATCGAGCGCCTGCATCTCCCACGTCACGATTCCCTGCTTCACATAAATCTGCCAACTGCATCCGCCCGTGCAATTCACCCCGTGGGTGCTGCGCACGATCTTGTCGTACGCCCACCGATTGCGGTAGAAATCCTCCCAACTCCGTTGCTCAGGGGCGAACAAGTCTTGTATCCAGCTCATGGCATCACCTCTTTGCAGCTTCTGAGACCAACCGGGCCCTCGTTCCACGTTTGACATTTCTTCCCGCAAGCGCCAGCAACCCAAGCGCCGCCGCCGCCCCTCCCAATGCAATGAATCCTATCGGGGGATCGGCGGAGGGCGTCGCCGTGGCCGTTGTTGCCAGATAGGCCGCGATGTGACTCGCTTCCTGCCGCGTCACCGGCTTGCTTGCGTATATCGGTCGCATCACGGGGAAGTTTGACTTCTCGATGGCGGAAACCAGAGCCACATCCCCCATGCGCGCGTGCGCACTGGTCAGGTCCGGGCCCAGCGTTCCGCCGTGTCCCGCAACAGTGTGGCATGACGCACAACTTGCCGCGCCGTTGGTGAAGGTCTTCGAACCCGTGAACAGCGCCTTTCCAAGGGAGGCTGAAGGAGGCTCCAATGTCGCCGCCGCCGCAGCCACCGCACGGCCTTCCTCCGCCTGAAGGCGCGAGCGCACGTTGGAATCCTTCAGGAATTGGATCAGCAGCGAAACTTCTTCATCCGACAGCGGGCCCGCGTTCTTCTCCATCCGCTTGATGGCGTTATGCAGGTCCACTTCCTTCCAGGAAATCACGGGGAGCAGGTCCGGCGCCGAACGCGGCGTACCGCCCACGGAGTGGCATCCCGCGCATTTCCCCAGAAAAACCTTCGCCCCCGGATCGCCCTCTGCGGGCTTCGCGGCGGGCGTGGCTTCGTCCGCCTTCGCCGTGCCGCAGAACGCGGCCGCCGCGATCAGCAGCGCGAAGAGGAGGCCTCGTGTCTTGATCATTGGATCGCCTCCCGCATCTGAAACAGGTGGAGGTCGCCGTCGATGCCGCACGGCAACCCGGTCTGTGCGGTTCTCATGAAATTCTTTTCTGCCTTTGAAAGATGGTTGGCGGGCATCCGCAACACCGCGGCAATTTCCGACGAAAAACTCGGATCGGACTGGTGCTGAGCCATGGGCATCGGCGCTTGATTCGTGCACCCACTGGGAACAGTTATCACCGGATTGGACTCCATGAATTCACAACGCTTAACGGCGGAAAGTGGGCAATATCGGATATGTGGACGTCAAGGTCCTTTTATACTGTTTTGTGTGTCTTGACGTCCCACCAAGGCATTTCGTCTTGGATGATCCTCACGCGAATCGCAGCGAGGCCGTGCATCCTTCATTCAGCCTTCCATTACGCGATGTGTCGGGAGGTTACTGGTGAAGTGGCGTGCAGCAACGCGCGCCATTTTCGCTCACGCACTGCGCATGAGGAAAGCGCGACGCTGCTGCTGCGACGTCAGGATGAATTGTTGATCAATGTCGAACGATGACTGTGCCGTGCGCTCCCGCGTTCTCCGACGCGGGGGAGCGGCTCACTCTTGGTCCAGCTTGATGAGTCCGCCGGTCCAGCTCCGTGGTTCCATGTCCAGAATGAAAGCATCGGGCGCTTCCGCGCGAATTCTTCGCAGCAACCGTTTGTGATCGCGACGCCGCACGTGGATTTGCAGGACGCTCTTTGGTCCGTCGCGTCCCTCCGCTTGCCATACGGTGACCGGCAGGCTGCGCCGCAGTCGCTTGATCAGTGCATCGTGCCCCGCGCCAATCACCACCTGCACGAGCCGCGTTCCCAACGCCAATTTCTCGTCCACGATCGTGCCAAGGAAGACTCCGAATGCATATCCGGCGGAAAAGACGCTCATGCGCAGAAGCCCCATTTCCCCCGCGAGGATCAAACGAAGTGCGAAGAGATAGATCATGATTTCGAGGAATGCCGCGCTTGCCGCAAGCGATCGCCGACCGCGCACCGCAAACAGGTGGCGCAGCGTGGCCAGACACATGTCTGCCGTGCGGGCGAAGAACAGATAGAACAATTCCATTTCCACTGGGGTTCAACTCCTGGGGCCGATTTGACAGAAATGGAATGCGCGGGCCCAAGGCCCGCGCCACTAAAGGTATGCACTCCGGAACTGGAGCGCACGGGATTTTGCAGGAGTTCCCTCAATCAGGGTCCCCATTGGCTTCCGGCTGATAGAGAACGGCGATGACGTCCCCTTTTTGCGGGCCGGCAGGCGCGATCCATTCGATCACATCCCCCACCTTGCTTCCCAGAAGGGCGGCGCCCACGGGCGAGATGACGGACACGGAGTCCACGCCATCAGCGGGTGCCGTCTGGCTGTTCGGATAGACCAGCCGCAGGTCCCTGATTTCGTTCGTGGCCTGATAGCGAAGACGCACATGGCTGTTCATGGTGACATAGGTGGCGGGAATGTCTGCCGGCGCGACGGACGACGCTTCGCGCATGCGGCGCATCAGGCGGCCAAGAAGCGGCCCGCGTCTGGCTTCCGTGGACAACCATTCGATGGAATCGTTGATGCGAAAACGGTCAACGCTGGTGATAAGTGTCTGCATGATAATGCTCCTTTTTCTTGCGTGCTGCGACGCAGTCCGGGGTGGTAATGAGGTTAACGAAAAGCCCTGCCTTCAGTGCGAAGGCAGTCGGTTATCGGGGGATGATGGAAACTATTGGTGTGCGATGCGGTGTAAGAAGGGCGACTTATGCCTGCTTGGTGGAACCGCAACGCACGTCCGCATGAAAGAGCAGAATGGCAAGATGCCAATCACCCGGAGAAACCCAAGAGGGAACTCCCGAACGAAGAGCCTGCTTGTTTGTTGGAAGTGCGGACACCGAAAAAATCCACCAAAACAATGATAAGCCTACCGTACGCACCCCGGGGTCCATTGTCAAGCACGCTTATTGCCCGACAACAATCGAGGCGCTTTGCAACGGTACGATTCGGCGCGCGATATTCTTTTATTTCTTCCCTTTGCGGGCAGCGGGGCTCTTCGCCGTATTCAATTTCACGGCAGCGCGAACAAGTTCCTTGAGCGCCTTTTCGTCAATGCGATCGCCCTCGTGAAAATCAATGGCGCGGCGAAGGTTCCCTTCCAGGCTGGCGTTGAAAAGCCCCGATGGGTCCTCCAGCAGCGCCCCATTTGCGAAAGTCATCTTCACGCAATTCTTGTAGGTCTCGCCGGTGCAGATGATTCCGCCATGGGACCACACGGGAACGCCCGCAGGATTCGACGGTTTTCGCCATTTGATTTCTTCGATGGCTTCAAGATCGGCCTTCGTGACGATGGCACGAATGCGCGAGAGCATTTCATCACGCCAGTCTTTTGAGTCGCTCATTCTGTTGCATTCACCTCTTGTCTAAATTTTTTCCCCGGACAGAGTGCTCGCCTGCTTCACCCAGTCGATGAACTGCGCTTCGTCGATCCCCTGATCCTCAAAGATGTGATAGTAGCGAACGTCCTTCTGCTTCGATTCAACGGGAGGAAGCGGCTTCAGGGACGCACCACGGAAGAAGGCGACCTTGATATATTTCGTGATGCAGTGAAAGCCAACAAACCAACCCTTCCCTTCGAGACCATAGAAAGGAGTGTTCCATTTCACTGCCTTCGTGACGTTGGGGACTGTGCGCTCAATGAGCGCATCCAATTTGCGGCCCACGTCCTTCTTCCAACCGGGCATTGCGTTGATGTAGGCCTGCACCGGTTCATCACCATAACCGAGGGGAATCTGCGGATTTCCGCCGGAAAGCAGCTTCGGTTTTTTCGATGCCTTGGCGGCGTTTTTTTTGGGGAGTTTTGAGGCCATCTCATCAAACCTTCGCAAGAGTGAAGGGACC